>JADGON010000285.1 GCA_017882945.1 Acidimicrobiia bacterium
GTCGGTTGCCCACCGCGAGCCGGGATGACCCACACCTCGGCGTGGTCGGTGTCGGCCGGCAGGTTCCAGTTGAGGCGCATGAACTCGAGCCACGTTCCGTCAGGGGACCAGTCCGCCGGGCCATCACCATCCCCGAGCCGAGTGAGATGGCCGCCGTTTCGGTCGATCAAGAAGAGTCCAAGCGACTTGCCGTCGGTATCGGTCTGGCCGAATGCCACTCGCGCCCCATCCGGGGACCAGCTCGGAGATCCGGGCACGCCATCGCCGTTCGTGAGCGCGGTCTGCTTGCCGCTCGAGACGTCGACGCTGAGCAGCACCCCGGTGCACGCTCGTTGACTCGGGTTGGCGTCGTGTTGTGTACACGCCGTGTCCGCCAGATCGATCGTCAGGCCATCGGGCGACCAAGCCGCCCCTCCGTAAGAGCGCAGAGTGAGCTCGCCAGCCGGTGTCGCTGGTGCCGCCGCCACCTCGGCACCGTTGCTCGTGATCTCACGTGCCGCGGAACCGTCCACCGGGACGACGAGCAGGTGGATGACGCCTGGCTCCGGGTCGCCGTCGCACGGCTCGCAGCCGGTCACCGCCAGGGCGTCGTCATCGGGAGACCACGAGAGCTCGTCGACGAACCGGACTCCAGGCACGGAGAGCCGCGTCATCTCGTGGCCGGCGAGGTCGGAGATGACGATGGTCTGGGCGGTGCCGCTCACCTCGTCGACCCGCGCGATCCGATCGCCACGTCGGGAAGCCGTCTCCAGGAACTGGCCCGCGGGTGATGGGCTGGCGGGGTCGAGGGTGCCGGCGTGGAGGTTGGCGATGGCCTGCAAGTTGGGCGTCGACATGAAGGCCCGCTGTCGATCCGCCGACCATTGGACGCCCTCTGGGCAGCACGTCGCCTCGGTGACCGGAATAGTGCCGAGCTTCGTCTGCCGGCCGGTCCCGACATCGACCAGATACACGCTCTCGGTCGTGGCGTTGTCGGAGGAGGTGCCGTCGAGCTGGAAGACCATGAGCAGCCCACCGCCGAGTGGCAACGATCCCGAGGGCCCACCAGACTCGATCGGGGAAGGCGACGTACCAGCCGACGTGCCAGCCGACGAGCCAGCCGACGCCTCTGACGACGTCGATGCGGGCGCGGGCGCTGACGTCGACGCTGTGGTACTTGGCGATACCGACGCAACGACGGACCCGGACGGTGCGATCGCGGCCACCGCCGCCGCGGGAGGCCCCCAATCCTCGACCGCGTTCTGCTCGAGCAGGCTCGCCTCCCCGCCAGCACTCGGGACGACCCAGAGGTCACCGAGGCTGGTATCGGACGGATCGCGGGTGAATGCGATCCATGCGGCATCCGGCGACCAGATCGGCGCGCGATCGCCGTTCGTCCCCCCCGAGGTCGCGGTCGTCATCCGCATCAGATGGCCGCCGTCTCGATCCATCACGTAGATCCCGCCGTCGCTGCCATCCCGCTCGAACGCGATCCGGTCGCCTTCCGGTGACCAGGTCGGCGCCACGTCCGAGCCCGATGTCGTGAGCTGGGTGACCCGGCCATCTGCTTCGCGGACGGTCGCGATGCCACCCGCGCAGTCGGGGTGGCATAGGACCGCGGAGTAGGCGATCGTCGAGCCGTCAGGCGAGTAGCGGGCGCCAGAGATGCTTCCCGTCGTGTCGTCGATCAGCTGCCGGATCGGGCCCCCACCGAGCGGCACGATGAAGAGATGCTCGTGGTTGGTCGGAGACGGGATCGCCTTCGAGTCGCATGGCATGCAGCCGCTCAAGAGGAGCGACGACCCGTTCGGTGCCCACGCGATCGCGGATTCGGCCTCGGCGCCAGCCGGAAGCGGGATGTGTGCGAGCTCCTTTCCTGTGAGATCGACGACGGAGAGGGCCGTTCCTTGCTGCGCATCGCCAACCAACCGCGCGACCCGATCTCCTGCCGGCGACACCTCGTCCCGTTGCCCGCCGGCCGACGTGAGATCGAGGGCGGCAACCTGCTGCGCCCCGACATCGACTTGCCCCTGCACGTGGTCGGGATCCCCGAACACGAAGGCGTGTCGACCGTCGGCCGCCCAGCGGATCCGCTGACCGCCGACTCGACCGTTGAACTGGATGCTGCCGAGCGGTGTCCGGGCGCGGCTGGTGACGTCGAGCGTGTAGATGTCGGCGAAGCCGCCACGAAGCTCGTAGACGATGAGCGGCCCAGTCGCGAGCGGCGACCTGCGCTGCAGCGCCGACCCGATCAGCGCGGCTCCGATCGTCAGCCCGACGATGAGCGCGATGCCGACGATGAGCCATATCGACCGACCCCGGGCCGTGGTCGGCCAGACGATGCGAGGCATGACCCCGGCTCGCCGCTGCGGGGTCGCCTCGATCGCGGTGACGATCTCGCTTATGAGGCCTGCGGGTGCGCCGCGACCGGCCTGTCCGACGAGCATCCGCTCCACGAGGGCGTCGGTCAGCTCGAACGGCAGCGGGCGGGTCATCGCAGTGCTCCGCTCTCGAGGCCCAGCGCTCGCTGAAGGGCGGCGCGAGCGTCAAACAACCGCGACTTGGCAGTTCCGATCGGGATCCCAAGCGTGCTCGCGATCGCGGCGAGGGGCTCGTGGTCGAGGTGATGGAGCACGAGGATCGAGCGCTTGTCGGCGTCCAGTCGCGCGAATGCCCGAGCGAGCACGTCACTGTCGCTCACCAGGTCCGACAGCTGCGGGCCAGGATCGAGGTGGTCGACCGTCTCATCGAGGCTGATCTCACGAACGCGCCGGCGACCTCGAAGCTGAGCCCGACACGCATTGACGAGGATTCGTCGGAACCAAGCGTCGAAGTTCTCGAGCTCGCGGAGGCGGGGCAACTCGCGCCAAGCGGAGACGAACGCCTCCTGGGTCGCGTCGCGCGCGTCCGAGTCGTTGCCGAGGATCGCCCGGGCCGTGCGGAACGCCCGATCCGCTCGGGTGATCA
>JADGON010000286.1 GCA_017882945.1 Acidimicrobiia bacterium
ACGTTGTCGGCCGGCGTCATGCCCGGTCACGTCCCCGACCACGATCCGGTCCTGACGATCGGCGATCGCACGCTCATCGGGAAGGGGAGTGGCATCGTGGGGCACTCGTCGATCCAGGTCGGCAGCGACGTCTGGACGGGCCACCACGTGTACATCACCGACGCGAACCACGGCTATGAGGACGTGTCGCTTCCCCCGGGCCTGCAGTTCTCCGCACCGCGACCCGTGGTGATCGCCGATGGCGCGTGGCTCGGTCACGGCACGATCGTGCTGCCCGGTGCTTCGATCGGGAAGCACGCAGTGATCGGCGCCGGCTCGGTGGTGACGGGGGAGATCCCCGACTTCTGCGTGGCGGTCGGGAACCCGGCCCGGGTCATTCGCAGGTACGTGCTCGGTGAAGGCTGGGTGCACGTGGACCCGGCTTCGTCGGGCCCCGCCTACTTGGCCGGCGACGGGTAGCTCGGCGGCTGGTCCGCCGGCGGCAGCGTCTTGAACTGGGTGATCGAAGTTGCCGGGTTGAAGATGTCGGGCTCGCCGGTCGGCCACTGCCCCGGCAGGTAGCGCTTTCCGTCCCGCGAGTACTCCCACATTCCCTCGCCGGAGTTTCCGACCTCGTCTTCGCCGGTTGCCTTCGGGTTCCACCAGATCTGGGTCGCGTCGTCGCTGCCGAAGAAGTCGGTGTTCGGCCAGACGCCGTGGTCGCCCCACGAGATGTGGAGATCCGTGGGATGGGTCTGACCCGACGGGAAGCGGAACAAGCCGGTGCGGAACGTCTCGGCGGTGAGGTTCGGTCCGGCCAGATGCAGCGCGGTGTAGAAGATGAGCGGTGCCTGCACGAGCACCTTGAACGTCTTCGCCGCCGGACCCTTGCCCGACTGCCAGACGAGGATCGAGTACAGCTGGTCGGCTTCGGGCCTGACGGGCGCGGGCAGCGTCGAGACGCCGAACGCGTGCGCCCACTGCCGCTGGTCGTAGGTACGGCCGAAGAGGGAAGTGTCCGTGTAGGCCGCTCCGAGCACCACCCACTCCGGGAAGTAGTTCTGCGCGGTCGCCTCTTTCGTGAGCGTAGACGGCGTCACCGGGTCGCCCGCGAAGACCACCGTGGTGACCTTCGCCGCTTTGAGCTTCGCGATCATGTTGCGCGCGTTCTCCTGGGCCTTCGCGAGGTCGAGCTGGTACGGGATCTCGGCGCCGATCTTGACGCCTTGTCTTCGCAGCTGCTTCACGAAGCCCGCACCGGCCTGGTCGAGCCCGGCAAAGCTCTCGTCGAACCGCACCACGCCGAACACCCGCTTGCGCGTCTGCATCTTCGGGTCGCCCGCGAACTTGGCGTTGCGCCCGACGAGCTCCCGGGTAAGGAACTGGCCCCAGTGCTCACCGAGCTGCTCGATCGACGGGAAGGTGAGCCAGACGTGGTCCTTGCTCTGCTTCACGTAGCTGTCCGTGGCGGCGAGCAGGCAGTCGCCGATGCACAACACCCCGCGCGATGACAGCTCGTCGGCGTACGCAGCCGTCTGGCTCGGCCCACCCCAGGATGCGAACGCCTTGATCTCGGTCGCGACCTTGATCGCGTCTGAGCGCGCCGCGGTCTCGTCGTCGGGCGCACCACTGGCCTTCACCGGGACGATCTTGACGTGGCGCCCGTAGGTCTCGTAGTGCGACTCGAAGAACGAGACGTACTGCTGCACGGTCTGGAGCTCGGTCTGGAGCGACTCGTCCGAGCCGCTCTGCTGGAAGAACGTCTGCTGGAGGATGTCCGGCTGGGCTTGATAGAGGGCGATGGTGATCGTGTCCCCGGTCACGCCGGGTGCCGTCGCGCCGCCGTTGTCGCCGGAGAACGGCTTCACGCACGGAGGCGCGTACGTGAGCGGCACGGCGACGGTCCCGCGCGTCGTGTCGCAGCTCGGACCCCACTTCACCGAGCCCTTGTTGGCCGCGGAGAACACCACGGGCCCGTTCGACGGGCCGCTGGGCGTGGTCGGTCTCGTCGCGTTGTTGCTGTCGCTCGTGCGGCCGAACAGCAGCCAGATCAGGACGATGGCCACCACGATGCCCACGAACGGCGCGTAGCGGAGCAGCTTTCGCGAGCTGCTCCGCTCGCGTCGAGGCGTCGGTTCCATACCCGACTACTTAGCAGGTGACGGGTAATTGGGCGGTGCGTACTTCGGCGGGATCGTCGTGAAGATCGTGATCGACGACTTGGGTTGGAACAATCCGGGGTCGGTGGTGGGCATCTCCTTCAGCAGCCAGCGCTTGCCCATCGCCGTGTACTCGTAGAGGCCCTTGCCCACGGTGCCGACCTCGTCCTCGCCCGTCACGTTCGGGTTCCACCAGATGAGCCCGGTGTCGTCCGTGCCGCCCCAGTCGGTGCCGGGCCAGAGGTTGTGGTGCCCCCGGGACGTGGCCGGGCTCAGGGGAGTCCCACCCATGACCGGAGCGCGGAACATGCCCGCCGCGAACGATTCCGGGGTCAGCTTGGGGCCGGCCAGCTGGATGCCGGTGAAGAGCGCGAGCGGATCGACGATGATCACGCCATACGTGTTGTTCGGCGGCGGCTTTCCGTACTGCCACTTGTAGAGGTTGTAGGACTCCCGGGCGTCCTGGTTGGTCCGGGCCATCGTGAGCGCCAGGCCGAACGCGTGCTTCCACTGCTGCTGGTCGTAGGTCCGTGCGAACAGCGCGATGTCCACGAGCACGTTGGACCCGATGATCCATTCGGGGAAGTAGTTCTGCGCGGTTGCTTCCTTCGTCAACGACGACGGGGTCAGCGGATCGCCGGTGAAGATCACGCTCGTGACGCCGGCGGCCTTCAGCTTGGCGATCATCGTGCGCGCGTTCTCCTGCGCCTTCGAGAGGTCGAGGAGGAACGGAAGGTCGGCCGCGATCTTGACGCCGGCTTTGGTCAGGTCTGCCTTCAGCCGGGCGAACGCCGCGGTCTGCTGACCGTCGATCGTGTCGTAGTGCGCGATGCCGAACACGCGCTCCTTGTTCTTCAGCGCGTCGCCGGCGAATTGGGCCTTCTTCCCGTTGAGGAGGTTGCCGACCAGCTTGGCCGTGAGGTCGGACGCCTGCTCGGGGGTCGGGCCCGTTCCGAAGATGTACGGCGCATGGCCGGTGATGAAGCTCTCGGGCACCGCCAGCGAGCAGTTGCCGAGGCACATGATCTGGTGTGCCGCCAGCTCGTCGGACCATGCGGGGGTCTGGTTGGCGCCGTTGAGCACCGCGAACGGATGCATGTCGGCGATCGCCTTGGCGTCGGCGCGGGCCGCCACCTCATCCATCGGCCCGCCGGTGCCGTCGAAGTACGTCACGTCGATCTTGCGCCCGTAGGTCTCGTAGTACTTCGCGAACAGGTCGATGTAGCCCTGGTACGTCGCCTTTTGGGACGCGGGGCTCGTGTCCGCCCCCGCGCCCCGAAGGCTCGCGACCTGCAGCGGGTTCTTGGCCGGGTCACCGACGTACACCACCACCTTGATGGAGTCCTTGGTGACCCCGGGCGCGGTCGCGCCGCCGTTGTCGCCGGTGAACGGCTTCACGCACGGCGCCGCGTAGGTGTAGGGGATCTTCACGGTGCCGAGCTTCGTGTTGCAGTTCGGGCCCCAGCTGACCGAGTTGCGATTGGAGTCGTTGATGACGACCGGTCCTCCGGTGGTCGTCACGGGACCGGTGTCCGCCGTCGTCTTCTTGTCGGAGCTCCCACCGCCGGCGATTGCGATGACCGCGACGACGATGGCGATCACCACGACGATGGCCACGAATGGGCCGTACCGCTTCATGGCGCTCGGTCGCGTTCCGGTCTCCCGGCGGTTCGTCGGTTCCATGCGCTTCCCCCTGTCAGGTCGTGCCCGGACCACGCCCGCCGGAGCGGGAGATGGCCGCTTCATCAGTTCCCAGATACGACGCAACGACCCTGGGGTCGTGGACGACGTCGCTCGGATCGCCGCTCGCGATGACCTCACCCAGCTCCATCGCGACCAGGCGGTCGGCGACGGAGGTCAGCAGCGGGAGGTCGTGCTCGATGACGAGGATGCTCGCCCCGAGCGAGTCGCGGATGCGCAGGAGCAGCGGTCCGAGCGCCTCGGCCTCGCGTTGCGCGATGCCACTCGACGGCTCGTCGAGGAGCAATACCGTCGGCTGGTGGCCGAGGATGCAGGCGAGGTCCACGATGCGCCGGCTGCCGGTCGAGAGCTCGTGCACGAACTTGTCCCGGAACGCGCCCAGGCCCATCAGCTCGATGAGCTCTTCGACCCGTTGCGCGACCGCGGCCTCGGAGTCGACGACCGCGGGAAGGTGCAGCGCGGCGGCGAGCGGATCGCGGACGTCGACGCTGCATTCGAGTGCGACGGCGATCGTCTCGGTCACGGTGAGCGCGGGGAACAACCGACCGTCCTGGAACGAGCGGCCGAGGCCGAGCTTGGCGCGGGTCTGGGCCGAGCGGCGCGAGATGTCGTGCACGTCGCCCTGGGTGTCGCGGATCATGATCGTGCCCGTGTCCGCGGCCGTGAACCCGGAGATCACGTCGAACAGCGTGGTCTTCCCCGCCCCGTTCGGGCCGAGGAAGCCGACGATCTCGCCGGCCGCGACCGCGCAGGAGACCCCGGAGAGCGCAGTGATGCCCCCGAAGCGCTTCGTGAGGTCGCGCACTTCGAGGCGGAGCTCCGAGACGGGCACGGCATCTCCGTTGGGCGCCGGCGGGGCGGGCACGGCAGGCAGCGTGGCCACGCCCGCGACGGCCTGGTCGTGGGTGCCGGCACCTTCGAGGAACACGGAGCGCAAGACGTCGGGCCGGTCGAGAAGCTCGGCGGTCGCGCCGTGGAACCGGATCTCACCCTTCTCCATGAAGTACGCGGTCTCGGCGACGGTCAGCGCGACGTTCACCGACTGCTCGACGAGGATGATCGTGGTGCCGGCTTCCTTGAGCTCGCGCACGATCTTGAGCAGCTGGGCGACGACGCTCGGTGCGAGGCCGAGGGACAGCTCGTCGATCATCAGCAGGCGTGGCCTCTCGATGAACGCCATCCCGAGCGTCAACATCTGTTGCTGGCCACCGGAGAGGTTGCCGCCGAGCTCGTCGAGCCGCTCGCGCAGGATCGGGAAGATGTCGAGCACCTTCTCGGTCGCGACACGGGTGTGGTCCTTGTCCTTGCGGTGGAGCCAACCCGCGAGCTGGAGGTTCTCGCGAACGGACAGGGACGGGAAGACGCCGGCGCCGCCGGGCACCATGGTCACACCGCGCGACGCGGTCTCGTCCGGCGGTGTGTAGGTCATGTCCCGACCGTCGAAGATGATCGCGCCCGCGCTGGCCTCGACCAGTCCGCAGATCGCCTTCAGGAGCGTGGACTTTCCGGCACCGTTCGTCCCGAGCAGGGCGATGACCTCGCCCTCGTCGATCTCGAGGTCGACGTCGAACAGCACCTGCACGCCGCCGTAGTGGACGGAGACGCCGCGGACGAGCAGGAGCTTCGACCGGCCCTGGTTGCGCTCGTACAGCGCTTCGGACTGCGCCGCGGCGGCGGTCCAAACCCGCTTGATGTCCTTGTCGATCTCGAGCCCGGCCGACGCGATGATGATCGCCCCGATCGTGAACACCGGAACCATGACGAGCAGACCGGTTCGGATGCCGAAGCTGTCCGCGAGGCTTCCGATGATCGGGAGCACGACGAGCCCGGGCAGGATCCAGAGCGCGGCGACGGAGAAGCCGAACGAACGGATCTTGGGTGGGATGGCGAGCGAGAGTGCGGCGAACGTTGCCGGCACGATCAGCACGACGACGCCCGAGATGATGGCGTTGAGGACGATCGCGATCGGCAGGGTCGGGCTCAGTGCGAACCCGGTCCACGCGATCGCCACGATGAAGCCGACCCCGGCGACGAACTTCGGAAGGAGCGTGGCGCTCTTCAACAACAGGCGGGTGGCGATCGGTGTGCCGACGATGAGTCCGATGAGCTGTGCGGGCTCGACTGCGGCGGCGACGAATCCCCGCTGCGCCTCGTCGAGGTGGAACACCTGGGAGTAGTAGAGCGAGCTCAGGCTGAGAAGCCCGACGAACGCGACCGCGAGGAACGGCAGCGCGTAGAAGATCCGGCGCAACGTCCCGACGTTCCAGCACAGCCGCCAGGATTCGGCGTACGACGGGGGGATGTCCTCCTGACCCACCGTCGCCGCGCTCGCGCCCATCGCCTCGCGCTCGAAGTGGCCGCGCACCGGCTCCCTGAGCCGCAGCGCGAGCACGACCAGGATCGCGGTCGGGATCGTGTAGACGATGAACGGGACCCGCCAGTCGAACCAGGACGCGAGCAGCCCGGCGAACAGGGGACCGATGAACGCGCCGACCGCGAGCGCCGAGCGGTGGAACGAGTACACCTTCGGCCGAACCGGGATGTCGTAGTAGTCGGCGAGCAGCGAGTTGTGCGTCGGCAGGTTGACCGCGGCGCCGAGTCCGGACCCGGCGCGCGCGATGCCGAGCATCCACACCGACGTGGCGAGCCCGGTCATCAGCGAGAAGAATCCCCAGGCGACAGCACCGGCGATGGCGATAGGAAGTCGCTTGCGCCGGTCCGCCGCGAACCCGATCGGGACCGAGAGCAAGAGACCGGCGACGCTGGCGAGCGCGACGACCGCCAGGATGTTCTGGGTGCTCAGCCCGAAGTGGTCGCGGATGTTCGGGAGCAGGACGGCGAACGCGGTCTGGTCGAGCTGGTCCACCGCGTACAGGCCGAAGAGGATCAGCAGGGGATAGACGGCCGCGCCACCGGTGATCCCGAGCAGCCAGGCGCGGATCGAGAGACGGCGGTGCGGCGGGAGCACCGGAGCCTGAAACTCGTCCGGCGTCTCGGCCGGCGAGCTCGAGGTCAGGTCCGTCGTCACGAGAGGTGCTCCGGGATCGGGGCGGTTTCGGCGGACTCGACTGCTTCCTCGGCGAGCTCGGGCGGGATCTGCACCGGGTCGGCCTTGCGGTCCGCCAGCAAGCTCGGCACGAGGAGGTTGCGCCGCCGGGCGATCCAGCGCAGGTAGGCGTCACGGATGTCGGCGATCGCCGCGCCGATGCCGCCCGGAAGGATCATCAGCACGAGGAGGAGGCCGGCGCCGCTGGCCAGCTGGGCCCAGTTGCCAGGAAGGAAGTACTCCGCGCCGCGGACGTAGAAGGCGCCGAGCAGCGCGCCCGAGAGCGAGCCGAGCCCGCCGATCACGACCATGGAGAACGCGATGAGGCTCTCGTTGGGCAGGAACGCGGCAACGCCGAGCCCGCTCTGGTGGTGGACGTACAGGACGCCGGCGAACGCCGCCATGAACCCCGAGATCGCGAACGCGGCGAGCGTGGTGCGGGTTGCACTGATGCCGTACGCGCGCGCGGCGTTCTCGTTCTCGCGGATCGCGATGAGCGCGCGACCGGTACGGCTGTTCCGGACGCCGCGCGCGGCGACGTACATCAGCGCGAGGCCGGCAAGGCAGAAGTAGTAGTACCGGGTCTCCGAGCTGATGTCGATGAGCCCGAGGAATTCCGGACGCGGGACGCGATCGACGGGCAGCCAGTCGTTGAAGAACTCCACGTTGAGCAGGTACGAGGAGGTGAGCAGCGCGAACGCGAGGGTGACGACCGGCAGCGTCAAGCCGCCCCGTCGGATCGCCGGATAGCCCACGATGACGGCGACGATCGCACCCACGATGCCGCCGATGATGAGCGCGAGCCCGATGTCGAGCCCCTGGTTCGCGGTGAGTCCGCCGCCGACCGCGGCGCCGATCCCCACGAACGCCATCTGGCCCAGGCTGACCTGACCGGCCCAGCCGGTGAGCACGACGAGGGAGATGCCGACGATGCCGAAGATCACGATCACTGCGGCGAGGTTGATCTTGGACTCGGACAGCCACAGGGGCAGGGCGAGGAGCGCACCGAGCAGGACGACGCCGAGTCCCCAGCGCACGTAGCGCACCTCGGGGAGTCGGATGAGCTCACGCGGCACCGGACGAACCTCACGTGCCGCCTGCCACGTCGAGACGTCTCCGGCGCGGGTGGTGCTCGCCCCGCGGGTGAACAGGAGCGCGAACAGCACGATGAGGAACAGGACTGCGTCGTTGAATGCCGCGCGGTTGCCCGGCTGGAACGTCATCGCCTGGTCGACGATGCCGATGCCGATCGCCGCGATGGCAATCGTCGGCAGTCGTTCCATACGGCCGATCACTGCGGCCGCCAACGCCTGGATCAGGAAGCTCGGCCCGAGCACCTGACCGACGGGAAGGCCGACCACTCCGGCCCGCAGGAACATCGCCACATAGGCGAGGACGCTGGCGATGACCCAGACGATCGTGTGGAGCCGCTTGACCGGGATGCCCAGCGTCGAGGCCCGGTCGCCCCGCTCTGCCGATGCTCGGATCGCGGTGCCGAACGACGAGCGGCGCATGAACAGCCCCAAGGCGATGAAGCAGATCGGCACGAGGATGACCGTCAGGAGGTCGGCGGCATGGAAGATGACGCCGGGGAGCTCGAAGCTCATCTGGAAGGGCGGATCGAGGCGTGGCGCGACGGTGAGGTCACCGAACCAGGTGGGGAGGAAGAGCGCGGCGCCGGTGAGGACCTGGGCGACGCCGATGGTCGCGACCGTCACGATCAGGCGAGGGGAGCTGTAGAAGCGCCGGATGATCAAGGTCTCGACCAGGACTCCGAGCACGATCGCGGCAACGAGGCCGAGGACCGAGCTCAGCCAGTAGTTCCAGCCGAGGCTGAGCACCAGCAGCACGGCGAGCGAGGCCGGGAGCTGGCCGAGGTCACCGGCCGCGAAATTGATCACCCGGTTCGCCCGGTAGACGAGCGCGATGCCGAGTGCGATGAGTGCCACCCGACCACCCACGAGCGCGCCGTTGACGATCACCCCGATCGGTGCGGGGAACGGCCAGACCAGGACCGCGAACGCAAGGGCAGCGAGAGGAAGGACCCAGCCGAGGGTGCGCCGCGCGGTAGCGGAGGGCAGCGCGCGTTCCCACGGTGCCGTCATCGTCCGTCGTCCCCCCTCGTGGACATTTCGTCTTCCTCAGCTCGGCGGCGAGCCTAGGCCCGCCCCGCGACACACCGGAGGCGCGCGCGGTTCCTTGATCGTTTCTGTCTCATGCGTTGTTCGCGGTCGATCGGATGAAGTCGACGACGACGCGAGCCAGCTCGGGGCCGCGGTCTTCCTGGAGGAAGTGGCCACCACCCGCGATCGTCGTGTGCGGTTGTCCTGCCGCGCCCGGGATCCGACCCTGCAGCACGAGGTCGCCGCCCTTGGTGATCGGGTCGGCGTCGGAGAACGCGGTGAGGAACGGCTTCTTCCACTGCTCGAGGACCTTCCACGCGGCGCGGTTGGCCTCGGACGCAGGATCGTCGGGCGTCGTCGGCACGAGCATCGGGAACTGGCGCGCACCGGCTTTGAACGTGTCGTCGGGGAACGGCGCGTCGTACGCGGCGATCACCTCGGCGGAGAAGTCACTCGTCGACCCCATGTTGACGATCTGACCGATGGCGAAGTCGGGTGCAGTCTGCGAGAAGTTCTGCCAGGCCAGAAACGCGTCACCCGGGTGGCTGTCGCCGGTCGGGAGGAAGGTGTTCGCGGCGACGATCCGGGCGAAACGGGGTTCTTCCTCAGCGGCGAGTCGGAGACCGATGAGCCCGCCCCAGTCCTGGCACACGAGCGTGATGCCGCGGAGGTCCAGTGCCTCGATCACCGCGCGCACCCAGTCGACGTGGCGTTGGTACGTGTAGTCCGCCCGGGCCGCGGGCTTGTCCGAGCGACCGAAGCCCACGAGGTCCGGCGCCACCGCCCGGTATCCGGCCGCGGTGATGACCGGGATCATGGTGCGGTAGAGGTAGCTCCAGGACGGCTCGCCGTGGAGCAGCAGCACCGTCTCGGTCGCGTCGCTCGGGCCTTCGTCCACCGCATGGACGCGCAGCGTGTCGGTGCTCCCATCCCCTCGTGGCACCTCGACGTAGTGCGGGGCAAACGGGTAGCCCGGCAATCCGTCGAATCGTTCGTCGGGGGTGCGCAACACGTCCATCAGATCGCTCGTCTCATCGGGGATCCTTCAGCAGGGCGGTCAACGAAGCCGCGACGACCTCGCTCGCGTGCTCGACCGAGAGGTTGCGCTCGGTGCGCAGCACCTCCCAGGTTCCGGCGCTGGTCGCGGCGTACAGCGCTTCCAAGGTGATGTCGCGGTCGTCCGGTGGGTGACGCTCGAGCTCGCCCGCGAACACCCGAGCCAGATCCCGGTGCGCGCGCCGGGTCGTGCGCCGGGCACCCTCGCGCAGCAGGGACGAGCTCGACTCCCACACGGCTACGGCTCGCCGGATCGGGGCGAGCGTCTCCCAGATCCCGGCCCGCTGCCGGACCACCTCGTCGATGCGCTCGGGAAGGGGGAGTTCGGCATCGACGGCGTAGAGGAGATGGGCCACCTCCTCGGACTGGTGGGCGCCCGCCGCCGCGAACAGGTCGTCGAGGTCGTCGAAGTGCACGTAGACCGACCGCAGCGAGATGCCGGCCCGGGTGGCGATCTCCTTGGCCGTCGGGCGCAGGTTGCCCGTTCGGACCAGCTCCAGGACCGCGGTCACGACCGCGGCACGGGTTCGGGCTGACCGAGCGGTGCGTCCGTCGACCGTCTGCGTCACGGCGCGCACCGTAGAGGTTCTTTCACGCTCTGTGCAATGGACGGGTCCACCGACCGCGGGGCCGAGCGTCATAAAGTTGCATGCAAGTGCAACTACTATCCAGGGAGGGCACGATGGCGGAGACGGCAGCGGACGGGAGAGTGCTTCGGGGGGAGCGCAACCGTGAGGCGATCGTCGACGCGCTTCTTGCGCTGGTGGCCGAAGGCGATCCGAGCCCCTCGTCGCGAGCGATCGCCGCGCGCGCCGGGGTGTCCTTGCGGACCGTGTTCCAGCACTTCGACGACATCGAGACCTTGTACGGCGCGGTCGCCCAGCGCCAGATCGAGCGGGTCTGGTCGAACCTCGATCCCCTGCCGCCCAGTGACGCACCACTCGAACAGCGCGTCGACGCGCTCGTCGCGCAGCGCGCCCACCTCTTCGAGGAGATCGGACCCGTTCGGCACGCAGGGCCCGGAGCGCTCGCGTCGTCGCCCGCGCTCATGCGCGGCCTGGCGCGCTCTGAAGCGTTTCTCCGCCGCCAGGTCTCCGAGACATTCGCGCCCGAGCTGCGCGACGACGCCGATCGCATCGCAGCCGTGGACTTCGCGTCGTCGTGGGAAGCATGGGAAGGGCTCCGGCGGTCTTCCCGTCGGTCGGTCGCCAGCGCATCGCGCATCCTGCGCCTGATGTTGCTCGCTCTGCTCGGCGCGGCGTGAATGAGCTCGATGAAGGTCTTGCTGATCACGACCGACCGCGCTCGTCAACCGGTGGAAAGCGCTCGACGCGACGATGAACCACGACGCGCGTTCGGAGCCGAAAGTCGGGATTGCCGGGTGACCCTCGCGTAGGCTCCGGTTCATGGCGCGGTTCCGATGTGGTCTCGCACTCGTCGGCGCGCTGGTGCTTCTCGCCGCGTGCAGCACCAGCTCAGAGCCGTCGCAGCTGAACCTGGCCAAGGCGGAGCGCGCGATCCGCGGGCTCGCGGACAAGGCGTACCGCGCGGAAGCCGACGTCGGTCCGGTGCGCTGCCCGAGCAAGGTCCGGATGCAGCAGAACCTCGTCTTCACCTGCACGGTCGACATCGACGGCGTTCCGCTCGGGATCCGGGTGCGCCAGCAGGACAAGAAGGGCAACGTGCGGATCGATCAGTCCCAAGCGCTGATGTTCACCAAGAAGATGGAGGACTTCGTCGCGCAGTACTCGGGGCAGCACGGCGCACCCACGAGTGGCGTCACCTGCGGGACGGCCAAGGTCCTCGTGCGCACGCCGGGGGCGAAGGTCACGTGCACGATCGACTTCGCGGACGGGACACACGGCACGGCCGTGCTGGGCGTGAAGAACACCGATGCCCAGGTCGCGCTCCTGAGCATCAAGCCGTCGAAGGGCTGAGCCCCGACCACCCCCGAAACTGCCGAAGCCACCCCCGACCTGCTCCTACGATCTGAGCATGCTGCGCATCGACGGACCCTGGGATGGCATTGCCACGCTGACGCTCGACCGGCCGGAGCGGAAGAACGCACTGTCCGTCGAGCTGCGGGACCGGCTCGCCGACGTGCTCGACGCGCTCGCGGCCGAGGAAGCCGTCCGGGTGGTGGTGCTGACGGGGGAGGGCGATGTCTTCTCCTCCGGCTTCGACCTCAAGGAGTTCGAGCTCGCCGGCTCGGATCCGGCATTCGGCGAGCGACTGTGGGCGTCGAGTGACCGGTATCACCGCGCCGTACTGAGCTTTCCGTTGCCGATCGTGGCAGCGGTCAACGGACCGGCGATCGCGGGTGGGTTCGACCTCGCGGTGATGTGCGACGTTCGGATCGTCGCGCACACCGCGACCTTCTCGCACCCCGAGGTGACATTCGGCGATGTCGTCTACGCGCCGCTGCACGACCTGGTCGGAGGTGCGGTCGCCCGCGATCTCTGCTTCACCGGGCGCAAGGTGGACGCGAATGAGGCGCTCTCGCTCCACCTCGTCTCGCGGGTCGTCTCCCCCGAGCGACTCACGGCCGTGGCGGCCGAGGTCGCCACGCAGATCGCACGCGCGCCGCGCGAGCTCTTGCTCCGCACGAAGGCGAAGGCTCTGCGCCGGGCTCGCATCACGGTGGAAGGAACGCTGGACCTCTGACATGGGCGCGCTCGATGTGGATACGGAGCTCGAGGGTGGAGACGGTCACTACCGGGCGCATCTCTCCGAGGACTGGCGGATCTGGGGGCCGAACGGTGGATACCTCGCCGCGCTCGCGCTGCGGTGCGCGGGCGCGCACTCGCCGTTCCGGCGGCCGGCGTCGTTCAGCGGCCACTTCCTCGGGGTCGCGGACTTCACCGACGTCGAGCTGACGGCCACGACGCTGCGGCGGACGAAGCGGGTGGAGTCCGTCGCGGTCGCGATGACCCAGCACGGCGCGCCGATCCTCCAGGCGCTGGTGTGGGCCGTCGGCGACGTGCACGGATTCGAGCACGAAGCGATCTCGGCGCCCTCGGTCCCCGCGCCGGACGGGTTGGCGCCGATCGAGGAGCGGGTGCCGGATGGCGAGCCGGTCTTCCCGTTCTGGGAGAACCTCGAGCTGCGCCCGTGCGACTGGATCGACGACTGGGAGACCCGACCGCCCGGCCAGTTCCGCCAGCAGGGTTGGTACCGGTTCCGTCCGACTCCGACCTTCGACGATCCGTTCCTCGAGGCTGGGCGCAGCCTGCTGATCCTCGACACGATGCTCTGGCCCGCGGCGGATCGGGGTCACCCGGAGAACACCGAGTGGTACGCGCCGAGCATCGACGTGCACGCGCGGTTCCATGCCCTCGCACCCGACGAGACGTGGCTGCTCGGCGACGCGTTCTCTCCCGCCGCGCGCGACGGTCTCGTCGGTGGGACCGGCGCGATCTGGTCGCAGTCAGGGCGGCTGCTCGCGACCGGCGGTCAGCAGATGCTCTGCCGACCCACCCACCTGAACCCCCAAGCACGCTGACGCCGGCGGTGGTGTTCGAGGAGTGATCCCGGCTTGCGGCGGGTGGGTAATCTGACGACCCGTCAGATCCGCGACGCCATGGGGCGATGAGAGGGACGGCGCAATGCTCGACATCCTGATCCGCGGCGGCCAGCTGGTCGACGGCACCGGCGCTCCGGCGCGACAGGGTGACGTCGGGATCCACGACGGCCGGATCGTCGCAGTCGGTGAGGTCGAGGACACCGCGAAGCGCGAGATCGATGCCGGCGGGCTCATCGTGACCCCGGGCTTCGTTGACCCGCACACGCACTACGACGCACAGCTCTTCTGGGACCCGCTCGCATCACCCAGCAACGTGCACGGCGTCACCAGCGTGATCGGGGGGAACTGCGGGTTCACGCTCGCCCCGGTGCACTCCGAGGACGCCGACTACCTGCGGCGGATGATGGCGCAGGTCGAGGGCATGCCCCTCGCCGCGCTCGAACAGGGTGTGCCGTGGAGCTGGGAGACGTTCTCGGAGTACCTCGGCGCGCTCGAGGGAAACGTCGGCGTCAACGCCGGATTCCTCGTCGGTCACTGCGCGGTGCGGCGCTACGTGATGGGGAAGGAGGCGGTCGAGCGCGAAGCGACCGACGCCGAGGTGGCAGCGATGGTGCAGGAGCTCCACACCGCGATCGATGCCGGTGGGCTCGGGTTCTCGACCACGCTGTCGTACACGCACTCCGACGGCGACGGGAAGCCCGTCGCCTCGCGCTGGGCGGGCAACGATGAAGTGCTCGCGCTCTGCGCCGCGGTCCGGGACCACGAGGGAACGACGCTCGAAGCGATCGTCGACGGTTGCCTCGACCAGTTCAGCGACGAAGAGATCGACCTCTTCACCAAGATGTCCGTGGCCGGACAACGACCGTTGAACTGGAACGTGCTGACCGTGGACTCACGGGTTCCCGAGCGCGTGAAGCGCCAGCTCCAAGCGTCGAGCATCGCCGCCGCAGCAGGTGGCCGGCTCGTCGCGCTGAGCATGCCGGTGATCGTCCCGATGAACATGAGCTTCAAGACCTACTGCGCGCTGTTCATGCTGCCGGGTTGGAAAGAGGTCATGACGCTCCCGGTGCCGGAGCGGATCGCGAAGCTCCAGGATCCGGAGACGCGTCGGTGGATGAACGAGCGGGCCCAGAGCGAGGAAGCCGGCGTGTTCCGCCGCCTCGCGGACTGGACGAACTACGTCCTCGGCGACACGTACTCCGCCGCCAACGATGGGCTCAAGGGCCGGACGGTGAAGGAGCTCGCGGCCGAACGCGGCACCGCGCCCTTCGACACGCTGCTCGACATCGTCATCAACGACGACCTCCGGACGATCCTCTGGCCGATCGCACCGGACGGCGACGCCGCGTCGTGGGATCTCCGCAAGTCGGTGTGGGAAGACCCGAGGGCGATGGTCGGAGGTTCCGACGCGGGAGCGCACCTCGATCGGATGTGCGGTGCGCCGTACACGACGCGGTTCTTGGGCGACATGATCCGTGGTCGAAAGCTCGTCCCGCTCGAGGAAGCGGTGCGCATGATCACGGACCAGCCCGCGCAGCTCTTCGGGCTCCGCGACCGGGGTCGCCTCGCGGTCGGTGGCCATGCCGATGTCGTGGTGTTCGACCCGGAGACGATCGGGGCCGGCGCGGCAACGCTCGTCGCCGATCTCCCCGGTGGCGCGGCGCGGCTCACCTCTGACGCCGAGGGCGTGGTGCAGGTCTTCGTCAACGGTGTGGAGACCGTCACCGACAACCAGTCGACCGGCGCGACCCCGGGCACGATCCTGCGCTCCGGGCGTGACACCGCGACCGTGTCCACCGGCTAGAGCCAGGAGCGCTCATGCGACTCGCGCAGGACTACACGGAAGCGCGTGGACGGTTCCTCGACGCGGCGCGTGAGCTCGGCGCGCCGGTGGCGCACCACGACCATCCACTCACCGGCCCGACCGGAGAGGTGCTGGCAACGGACGTCGCGATCGTCGGGTCGCCGAGCGCCCCGAACCGCCTTCTGGTGATCTCGGGAACCCACGGGGTCGAGGGGTTCGCCGGATCGATGTGCCAGACCGGCTGGCTGGCGGAGGGCGCTTCCATCCCGGACGATCTCGCGATCGTGTTGGTCCACGCGATCAACCCCTACGGATTCGCGTGGATCCGCCGGGTCAACGAGGACAACGTCGATCTCAATCGCAATTGCATCGACTTCGGCGCCGCCGTGCCGGAGAACCCGGGCTACGACCTGCTCTCAGGTGCCCTGGTGCCGGCGCAGTGGGATGCCGAGACCCGGCAGGCGAGCGATGGCCTGTTGCTCGAGTTCGCGACCGAACACGGCTTCGACGCGTTGCAGGAAGCCGTCTCGAAGGGCCAGTACCGCCATCCTTCGGGAGTCTTCTACGGCGGGTCGCAGCCCGTGTGGTCGCAACGCATGCTCGAGTCGATCGCCCGCACGAGCCTCACCGGAGCCGAGCGCACCGCGATCATCGACCTCCACACCGGTCTCGGGCCGTTCGGCGTCGGCGAGCTCATCGCGAGCCATCCCGACCAGGGCGGGAAGGATCGGCTCGGGTCGTGGTACGGGGAGTACACGGTGCCGAGTGAAGGGACCAGCGTCTCCGCGGACGTCAGCGGGGACGTGCTGGACGCGCTCGACGTGTGGGTGGAGAGTCCCGAGGTGACGGGCGTCGCGATCGAGTGGGGAACCGTGGACATCATCGAGGTTTCCAACGCGCTGCGCGCCGACGCCTGGCTGCACGCGCACGCCGACCCACTCGGACCGGAAGCGGGACCCATCAAGGCCGGGCTCCGCGCCGCGTTCGCACCGGACGACCCGCAGTGGGCGACGCTGGTGTGGGACCGGTTCACCGAGGTGACCGCCGAAGCTGCGAACGGTCTGGTGACCTAGCCGGCCGAGAAGCGCTAGACGGGGCTCTCCCACCGGCTCGGGCTACCGGTCGACCGTGTCGCCGCCTGCGGGATCACCGAGAGCACGCGCCGGCGGTCGTGGGTCTCCCAACGATGTGCGCTGACGACGGCGACGATGCCGAGCCCGATCAACGCGAGTGAGATCGGGACCAGAACGTCTCCGGCTCCGAGCACCGCACCACCGACCGCGATCCATCCGCCGAGCGGGTCGAGCAGGGCCCGGGGGAGGAGCCAGAACACCGCGAGGGTGCCGACACCCAGTGCGATCGCCCAGCGTCCGATCTTCCCGATCGCCCAGACTCGGTGCTCGATCCGGAACAGGCCGTACGCGAGGAGCAGGAGCGAGAAGAGGGCGAGCGCGCGCACCGCGGCGTGCCAGAGGTCGGCCCACCGCGCCAGGTCGGGTACCTGATCGTCCGGGACCTGGACGACGAGCGGATTCCCGGAGGCGAGTGTCGACGCCAGCTCCGGTTGGTCCGTCCCTGCGGCGCGTACGGCTTGGCTCACGAGCGTGGGATCGAGCGTGATGGGGCCGGCAACCCCGCGTACGACGTGGGCCTGGACCTGATCGAGCGCACTCCCGAACGCAGCGACGAACTCGGGTTGTTGGATCGTGCGCGCGGCGACGATGTCGATCGTGTTCGGGTCGGCCGCGACGCCCGACGGGATCGAGGTCGAGATGGCTTCCGCCACCCGGGTCGCCATCGCGTGCTCTACCGGGGGATTGTCGAGCACCTCGCGAGCATCGTGATGGAGCGGGCCCGGATCGAGGGCGGTGGTCTGCACGGCCCAGAGGGCGAAGGTCACGCCTGTGAGGCACAGACCAAGGGTGAGTATCGAGCCGGGAGAGACGCGAGCACGCACACCTCTTCATCGGCGGGAGGCGTTCGCAAGTTCAGTCGCCACGCCAACTTTGTGCCGGTTCCTGCAGTGGACGATGCCCCGATCGACCTGCTGGATCGGGCGATGTCCGGCGGGGACCTGGCTCCAGGAACCCGGCGCCTGCTCCCGTGACGATCGTGACCCGTTGAGTCCTTCCGAGCCCGGACGGAGTGGACACGTCGGACGGGCGGGAGCGTCGGGAGCGAAGATGCCCCCGGGGCGAGCCGGCGGACCGGGCAGGGAGGCCCGCGGCCCTGCTCCCGGGGGCATCTCTATCTTGGCGCGTCGGCCCCCCGTCGGGCGAGCGCGGTTGTCCAATTCTTGGGAAAATTCCTGAATGCAGTGCAAGCATTTCGCCGATCCATGGGTCGCTTGGACTACTCGTGAGCGAAGGACCACTCTCGGAGGCGCGCCCGTGCGCGACCGGTAGCCTCGCCCGCTGTGAACCCGGTCACCGGTGTCCCCGAAGCACTCGCGAAGATCGAGGCGGATCTCGTCGCGCCAGGCGGGTACTTCGAGGTCGTGGAAGACGATGTGCTCGGCGAGCGCATGCCGGTGTTCAAGAACCGCATGGCGAACCTGCGCGACGCGGTGATTGCCTCGGTCGGCTTCGGTGACCGCGAGTACCTGATCTTCAGCGACGGTGACGCTCGACGGGTCATCACCTTTCAGGACCACGAGCGCGCGGTGGCGTCCGTCGCGGCTGCGTTGCGCGATCGGTTTGGCGTCGGTCCCGGTGACCGGGTCGCGATCCTCGCGGCGAATTGCCCGGAGTGGATCGTCACGTTCTGGGCGACGATCAGCCTGGGTGCCATCGCCGTCGGCCTCAACGGGTGGTGGGTCGGACCGGAGATCCGGTACGGGATCGAGGATTCCGACCCCGTGGTGCTCGTGGCCGACGCGAAACGCCTGGCGCGCCTCGGTGGGGAGGACCCGGGTGTCCCGACGATCGTGATCGAGGACGACTTCGACGACCTCTGGAGCTACGACCTCGACGCGGCGCTGCCCGAGGTGCCGATCGTGGAGGACGATCCCGCCGTCATCCTCTACACGAGTGGCACGACCGGTCGACCCAAGGGTGCGATCAACACTCATCGGAACATCATTGCGGCGCTCGGACTCTCCTTCTTCCACGGTGCTCGGATGGCAATGCTCAATCCTGCGAGCGCGGACGCGTCACCAACGTGCCAGCTCGTGACGTCACCGCTGTTCCACGTCTCGGGCTTGCACATGACAGCAGTTGCGTACCTCGTCGGAGGGGTACGTTCGATCTGGACCGTCGGGCGTTTCGATCCGTTGACGGTGATGGGGTTGATCGAGCGCGAGCGGATCACGCACTGGTCGTACACCGCGACGATGTTGCACCGGGTCGTGAGCCATCCCGCGTTGGAGGACCACGACCTCACGTCGTTGCGCAGCGGGGGTGGGGGAGGATCCACGTTCTCGCCCGCGCTCCAGAAGCGGGCCAAGGCCGCGTTGCCGAACCTCGGGTCCACGATGGGTGTGGGCTACGGCCAGACCGAGTGCGCGGCGCTCGCGACGCTCAACAGCGGCGAGGAGCTGAACCTCTTCCCGGAGTCGGCGGGCCGTCCCCTCCCCACGGTGCAGCTGGAGATCCGGGACGCGCTCGGCGTGCCGCTGCCGGCGGGTGACGAGGGAGAGATCCACCTGCGGGGCCCGATGGTCATGCCCGGCTACTGGCGCCGCCCGGAGGCGACCGCCGAAGTGATCGGACCCGGCCATTGGCTGCGGACCGGAGACATCGGGCGGATGGAGGGTGGGCGCCTCTACCTCGCCTCGCGTCGGCGGGACCTCATCATCCGCGGTGGGGAGAACATCTATCCGGTGGAGATCGAGAACCGGCTCGAAGCCCATCCGGGCGTGGCCGAAGTCGCGGTGATCCCGGTCGAGCACGAAGAGCTCGGGCAGGAGGTGCGCGCCGTCGTGGTGCCGGCCGCGGGTGTGGCGCTCGATGCGGGCGAGCTCGCGTCCTGGTGCGCGGAGTCGCTCTCGTACTTCAAGGTGCCGACGCACTGGGACATCCGGCGCGAGCCCCTGCCGCGCAACGCTGCCGGCAAGGTTGTGAAGCAGGTCCTCGTGGATGGTGCAGCACTGCAGTTCGTCGAAGACGACGAGGCCTGAGCCGTGCCAGTCGACGTTGCCGCGCTCGTCGCACCGGGCCACACCGCGCTGGTGCTGCAGGAGGTCCAGAACGGTGTGGTGGGGGAGCGTTCGGCGCTGCCCGCGCTGGCGGACGCGGCTGCAGCAGCCGGCCTGATCCCACATTGCGCGGCGCTTGCACGAGCGGCACGCGCCGCGGGAGTGCCGGTGTTCCACTGCACCGCGGAGACCCGTGACGACTTGAAGGGTGCGAACCGGAATGCGCGCCTCTTCCTCGGGGTGCGCAAGACCCCGGTCCCGCTCTCGCCCGGGAGCGACGCGGTGCAGGTGCCGGCCGCGATCGGAGTCGATCCGGGAGACATCGTCCTCCCGCGTCACCACGGGCTCGGGCCGATGACCGGAACGCAGCTCGATTCGATGCTGCGCAACCTGGCAGTGACCACGATCGTCGGCGTCGGGGTGTCGGTCAACATCGGGATGACGAACTTCGCCTTCGACGCGGTCAACCGCGGGTACCAGTTCGTGATGCCGACCGACGCGGTCGCCGGAGTCCCCGCCGACTACGCCGCCGCGGTGATCGCCAACACGCTCTCGCTGGTCGCGACCCTCACCACGACCGACGCCGTCGTCGCCGCCTGGCTCTGACATCTGACAGGTCGTCAGATGTAACGTGCCGGGCATGTTCACCGCAGAGACCTTCCCGCGCATCATCTCCGTGGACGACCACATCATGGAGCCGGCCAACGTCTGGCAGGACCGGCTCCCCGCGAAGTTCAAGGAGGTCGGGCCGCGCCTCGTCCGGCTGAAGGTCGCGGAGATGAAGTTCGTCGGGGGCGTGTTCAGCTACCGCGAGGCCAACGAGGGCGAGGACGGCACGTGGTGCGACTGGTGGCTCACCGAGGACCTCCGGTACCCACTGGTCCGGCTGATGGCCGCCGCCGGCTACCCCCGTGAAGAGGTGACCGTCACCCCCATCACGATGGACGACATGCGCAAGGGCTGCTGGGAGCAGAAGGCCCGGCTCGAGGACATGGACACGAACCACACCGAGGTGTCGCTGTCCTTCCCGACCTTCCCGCGCTTCTGCGGCCAGACGTTCCTCGAACGCAAGGACAAGGAGCTCGCGGACCTCTGTGTCAAGGCCTACAACGACTGGATGTTCGACGAGTGGTGCGCCGGGAGCGGCGGCCGGCTCGTCCCGCTGCCGATCGTGCAGCTCTGGGACGCGAACCTCGCGGCCGACGAGGTCCGGCGGAATGCAGCGCGGGGCGGTCACGCGGTGTGCTTCACCGAGATCCCACCGTTTCTCGGGCTCCCGTCCGTGCATGACGCGGATGGCTACTGGGATCCGTTCTTCCGCGCGTGCGCCGAGACGGAGAGTGTGGTGTGCATGCACATCGGCTCGAGCTCGAAGATGCCGTCGACGTCCGCCGACGCGCCCGCCGCGGTCGGCTCGACGCTCACGTACATGAACGCGGCGATGTCGATGACCGACTACCTGATGTCCGGGATCCTCGAGCGGTTCCCGACGCTCAAGCTCGCGTACTCCGAGGGTCAGATCGGATGGATCCCGTACATCCTCGAGCGCGCCGACGCGGTGTGGAAGGACAACGTCGCGTGGGGTGGTGTCGCCGACAAGGTGAAGCGCCCGCCGTCCGAGTACTACAAGGAGAGCATCTACGGGTGCTTCTTCGACGACCCGCATGGCCTGAAGTCTCTCGAGAGCGTCGGTGTGGACAACATCACGTTCGAGACCGACTACCCGCACAGTGACTCGACGTGGCCGCACTCGCTGAAGGTCGCGATGGACATCATGGACGGCCTGGACGACGAGACCATCGTCAAGATCGTCCGCACCAACGCGATCCGCATGCTCCACCTGGACCTCGACGCGTAAGTCCTCTCGGGCGTCGTCCCGAGCCGCTCGACCCGGACGTCGGCCGCACCTGGCTCTGCGAAGACGGGCCTACGGGAAGAGGCCGCGGACGGACATCGCTTCGCCGACGCGCTCGACCGCGATCGCGTAGGCGGCCCGTCGGAGCGAGAGCTTGTGGGTCTGGGAGAACGCCCAGACCTCGGCGAACGCGTCGTGCATGGTGTGGTGCAGGCGCTCGGCGGCGACGCCGTCGAGCCAGGCGATGCCCTGGCGGTTCTGGGCCCACTCGAAGTACGAGGAGGTGACCCCACCGGCGTTGGCGAGGATGTCCGGCACGACGACGATGCCGCGGTCGTGAAGGACCGCATCGCCCTCCGCCGTGGTCGGTCCGTTCGCAGCTTCGACGATGACCTGCGCGCCGATTCGCCGCGCCACGTCGGCGTCGATCGCACCATCGAGCGCGGCCGGGATGACGAGCTCGCACTCGACGCCGAAGACGTCGGCCGCATCGATGGGCTCGCCGCCGGGGTATCCCGCGACGGTTCCGTGAAGCGCGGCGTAGTCGGAGAGTCCGGCGACGTCGAGGCCTCCCTCGTTCGTCACGGCACCGCGCACGTCGCTCACTGCGACGACCCGCATGCCGGCCGAGTGCAGGAGGAAGGCGAGCGGGCCTCCGACCTTGCCGAACCCCTGGACGACGGCACGCCGCCCGACGATCGGAAGACCGAGCTCTTCGAATACGTCGCGCGTGCACATCACGACGCCGGCGGCGGTACCGCCCGCGTGCTCGGCCGTGCCCCCGATGGCGAGCGGCTTGCCGGTGACCGACGAAGTGATCGCCTCGCCCCGTGCCATCGAGACGGTGTCCATCAGCCAGGCCATCACGCGCCCGTCGGTGTTCACGTCCGGTGCGGGGACATCCCTGTCCGGACCGAGCAGCGGCATGATCTCCCAGGTGTAGCGACGCGTGAGGCGCTCGAGCTCGCCGAGCGACAGCAGGGTCGGATCGCAGCGGACGCCGCCCTTCGCGCCTCCGAACGGCAGGTTCATCACCGCGGTCTTGAACGTCATCTCCGCGGCGAGCGCGGTGACCTCGCGGACGTCGACATCGGGATGGAAGCGGATGCCGCCCTTGCCCGGGCCGCGCGTCGTGTCGTGGTGCACGCGCCACCCGGTGAACACCTCGAGCGATCCGTCGTCCATGCGCACCGGCACCGAGACCTCGAGCACCTTGCTGGGACTCTCGAGCCGCCGCTTCGCGTCAGGGTCGAGGTCCACGTCCGTGGCCGCGTCCGCGAGGTAGCCGAGAATCTCGGTCCAGCGGTCCTTGCTCATGCGCGTCTATCGTTCGTGGGAGTCACGGTAGTGCGCGCCCGAAGCGTTACCCGAGCAATGCGGGCGCCAGGCGGCGCCACCCGTCGATGGGCAGCTCGGCTCGGTTCTCGGGCAGCACCTGCACGCAGACGTGGTCAGCGCCCGCATGGAAGTGCTCGACACATCGAGCCCGGATCGTCTCTTCGTCGCCCCAGGCCACGATCGCGTCGACGAGCTTGTCGCTGCCGTGGTCGGCGAAGTCGCCGTCGCTCCACCCGAGCCGGCGGAGGTTGTTCACGTAGTTCGGCAAGGACAGGTAGGTCGCCATCGTCTGCCGCGCGATCGAGCGCGCCTTGGTCGCGTCGGTCTCGAGCACAGCCATCTGCTCGGGCATGAGCCACGCGTCGGGACCCATCACCTCGCGCGCGATGGCCGTGTGCTCGACCGGCACGAAGTAGGGGTGGGCGCCGACGGCTCGTTCGGCGGCGAGCGCGAGCATCTTCGGGCCGAGCGCGGCGAGCGCGCGCACCGGCTCCGCGCGGGGTGGAGCTGCGAAGTAGGGAGCGGCGTCCATGCCGTCGAGGTACTCGCGCATCGCGGTGAGCGGGGGCCCGTACTCGTGCTTGCGGATCCCTTCGACCGCCGGCTGGTGGCTGACGCCGAGACCCAGGAGGAAGCGGCCGGGGAACGCGTCGGTGACCGTCTTCCACACCGACGCCATCGCGATCGGATCGCGGCTGTAGATCGTGGCGATGCCGGTGGCGACGATGAGACGCTCCGTCCCGCCGAGCAGCAGCGCCGCGTTCACGAACGGATCGCGGCCGGCAACCTCGGGGATCCACAGGGCGTCGTAACCGAGGGTCTCGAGCTCCGACGCGATGTCGGGAACCTGCTCGATGGGCTGCAGATCGAGATGGCCGGTCCAGATCCCGATGCGTCCCAGCTCCATCCCGCCATTGTGGGTCATGGTGCGGGGAGCCCACGGTGGAACCCGAATGAGAACCTGTTCTAGTCTTGGGCGCGAGCCCGATTCGGCCAATCCTGCGGCCCCGAGGAGCGACGTGAGAAAGACCCTGTCCGGTGAAGACGCGTACCGACTGCTGATCGGGGGCGAGTGGGTTGCCGGTGGCGAGGGCGCCTATCCGGTGGTGAATCCCGCGACCGAAGCGGTGGTCGCCGAGGCGCCTGAGGCATCCGCGGACCAAGCTCGCGCGGCGGCGGCCGCGGCGGCCGAGGCGTTTCCCGCGTGGTCGCGGACCAAGCCGGCGGAGCGCGCCGCATTGCTGCAGGCTGCGGCCGATGCGCTGAAGGCCCGTGTCCCGGACTTCGTCCCGCTCGTGATCGAGGAGACCGGCGCCACGACCATGGTTGCCAAGACGATGCAGGTCCCCACCGCGGCGACGCGCTTCGAACGCTATGCGGCGGGTGCGATGGAGCCGGTCGTCATCCCGTTGCCGCCCCAGGAGATGCCGGCGACGGCACTCGCACCCGGCGGGCTCATGGGTGCCTTGGCCCGGCGCGCGCCGGTGGGCGTCGTCGCGTGCATCACGTCGTACAACTTCCCGATCGTGAACATGGTCGGCAAGCTGGGGCCGGCGCTCGCGATGGGCAACACCGTCGTCGTGCGGCCAGCCGGTCAGGACCCACTCGGGGTCATCGAGATCGTGAAGCTGCTCGATGATGTGGGCTTCCCGCCGGGTGTGGTCAACATCGTCACCGGCTCCACGCCGACGTCAGGCCAGGCGCTCGTCGAGTCACCGGACGTGGACATGGTGAGCTTCACGGGCTCGACCGCGGTCGGGATGCAGATCGGCGAGGTCGCGGGTCGGACCCTCAAGCGCCAGCTCCTCGAGCTCGGCGGCAAGGGCGCCGCAGTGGTCTTCGAGGACGCGGATCTCAAGTCCACGATCGGGATGATCGGGTCGGTCTGGGCGTTCCACTCGGGCCAGATCTGCACCGCGCCGACTCGGGCGATCGTGCACCGTTCGGTCTACGAGCAGGTGGTCGGCGGCCTCGCGAAGATGGCGGGCATGCTCAAGGTCGGGGACCCGCTCGAGGCGGACACCGTCGTCGGCCCGCTGATCACGGAGGCCCATCGGAACCGGGTCGAGGGCTACGTCAGCTCCGGCCGGGACGAGGGCGGCGAGATCGTCGCCGGCGGTGCGCGTCCGGGGCACATGGACCGGGGTTGGTACCTCGAGCCGACCTTGATCGCGAACTGCCGGACCGACATGCGGGTCGTGAGGGAGGAGATCTTCGGCCCGGTGATCGTCGTCGTGCCCTTCGACGACGAAGAGGAGGCGATCGCGATCGCGAACGACACCGAGTTCGGCCTCTACGACTACGTGTTCAGCAAGGACAGCAGCCGGGCGATGCGGGTGTCGCGCAGGCTGCGCGCGGGCAACGTCGGGATCAACACGGTGCAGCGCAACTTCGAGACACCCTTCGGTGGCACCAAGCACAGCGGCATCGGACGTGACGGCGGATCGTTCGGACTTCACGCGTACTCCGAGCTGCAATCCGTCGTATGGCCGGGCTGAGCGCAGGGCGCTGAGTCATGGAATTCGGGATCTTCCATTCGGGTCACGTGCCGACCCAGCCGTCCGCGGATGCGCAGCGGCGGCTCGAGCACCGGCGCCTCCTCGACGAGGCTGCCGTCGCGGTTGCGGGTGACCGCAACGGGTTCAAGTACTCGTGGTTCACCGAGCACCACTTCCTCGAGGAGTACTCACACGTCTCCGCGAGCGAGGTGCTCATGGGGTATGTCGCCGCGCAGACCGAGCGCGTGCACCTCGGGTCCGGGATCTTCAACCTCACCCCGCCGGTCAACCACCCCGCGCGGGTGGCGGAGCGCGTCTCGATGCTCGACCACCTGAGCAACGGGCGGTTCGAGTTCGGTACCGGGCGCGGATCGTCGAGCACCGAGTACCGGGGTTTCGGCATCCCGGACGCGGAGACGACGCGGGACCTGTTCGACGAGGCGCTCCCGGAAGTCGTGCGCATCCTGCGTGAAGCGCCCTACGAGCATTCCGGCGACGGCTTCTCGATGCCGCCGCGCACGGTCCTGCCCCGGCCGTGGACCGTGCCCCATCCGCCGCTCTGGCTCGCGTGCGGCAGCCCGGCGACGTTCGAGAAGGCGGGACGCCTCGGGATGGGGGCGCTGTGCTTCACCATGGGTGAGCCCGAAGATCTCGCGCCGCTCATCGACTCCTACAAGGCCGCGGTCAGCAGCTGCACGGATCCGGTCGGCGCATACGTGAACGACAACGTCGCCTGCGTGAGCATGCTGCTTTGCCTCAACGACCGCGAGCGCGCGCTGGACCAGTTCCGCAACATGGGCGCGTCCTACTACCAGTCGCTCGTCGTGCGCTGGCTCGACTCGATCCCGCTCCCGGTCGACATCGATCGGCGGACCTTCAGCGTGCCCGAGCCGAGTGTCGACGAGCTGCGGGCGTCGATCGATGCGGGCCGGCGCAGCGTTGGCACGCCCGACGACGTTGCCCGCTCGGTCGAGCGCTGGCAGGGCGCCGGCGCCGACCAGCTGATCTTCGGTGTGCTGAACAACACGCTGCCGCTCGAGGTTGCCCAGGAATCCATCGAGACGTTCGGTCGAGAGGTGATCCCCGCGTTCGACCGGGACCCGATCCACTCCACGACCAGACAGCGGGAAGTGCAGGTAGGAACGCCATGAGCACGTACCCGACGGTGTCCGTCATTCCCGAGGGGGAGCTCGTCTTCGGCATCCAGCTCCCGGTCCAGGCGCTGAGCGTCATGACCTCGATGCCCTGGGAACGTGACGCCGGCGTCGACGATCTGCGACGCGCCGCAGTGAGCGCGGACAGAGCCGGTTTCTTCTACGTCGCGATCTGCGACCACGTCGCGATCCCACGTGACAAGGCGGAGACGATGTCGACCACCTGGTTCAACCCGGTCGCGACGCTCGGGTGGATCGCCGGTCAAACCCAACGGGTCCGACTCATGACGAACGTCTTCGTCCCGGCGTATCGCCACCCACTCGAGACCGCAAAGATGTTCGCGACGCTGGACCATCTCTCGAACGGTCGAGTGATCCTGGGGGTCGGTGCCGGACACGTCGAAGGGGAATTCGAGGCGCTCGGGATCCCTTTCGCGGAACGCGGCCGCCTGACCAACGAGGCGATCGACGGGATCGTCGAGGCCTGGACCCATGAATTCGTCGGTGACGTCGGCCAACGCCCTCGCCCGGTGCAGCAGCCGCGACCGCCGGTGTGGATCGGCGGGTCGTCGAAGCCGGCGCTGCGCCGGGTGGCCGAACGCGGGGACGGCTGGATCCCTCAGGGGACGCCGAAGAAGCTCATGCCCGAGTCGATCGCCTACCTCCACGAGCACCGCGACGCGGTGCGTCCGGGCGAGCCGATCGAGGTCGGGATGATCACGGAGTACCTCTACGTCGGCGACGCGGACTGGGAGCTCCCGAAGTACACGCGTAGCGGTTCTCCCGACTACCTCGCCGAGAAGCTCAACGAGTACGGCGCGCTCGGGATCTCCCATCTCCAGCTGCGCTTCGCCTCGCGTTCGATCGACGAGCTGTGTGACCAGATGGCGCGCTTCGGCGCCGACGTCGGCCCACTGCTCGAGCGCTGAGCCGACCCGCCCCGACGACCCCCACCGTCCCCGACGCCGGAGGAATCCCACCATGCCGCTGCTCGTGATGCGCCACGACTTCCGGGCCCCCGACTTCGGGCCCGCGTCCGCCTCGGAGATCTACAGCGCCGCCTTGGAGCAGTTCCGGTGGGCCGACCGGCAGGGCTGGGACTTCGCCGTGCTCTCGGAGCACCACGGGCTCGATGACGGCTGGCTGCCGGCGCCGATCACCATGGCCGCGCTGATCGCGGGCATGACCGAGCGGATCCCGTTGCTGCTGAGCGCCGTCGTCGTCCCGCTGCACGATCCGGTCCGGTTGGCCGAGCAGCTCGCCGTGCTCGACATCGCGTCCGGCGGTCGGGTGTGGACCGTCGCCGGGGCGGGGTACCGGCCCGAGGAGTTCGAGATGGCGGGCGCGGAGCTGCGGACGCGCGGCAAGCTGCTCGAGGAGTACGTCGGGGTGATGCTCAAAGCGTGGACGGGTGAGCCCTTCGAGTGGCGGGGCCGCACGATCAGGGTCACGCCGAAGCCGTTGACCCAGCCGCATCCGACCATCCTCCTCGGCGGCGGCGTCGAGGCGGCGGCCCGGCGCGCGGCTCGGCTGGGGCTCCCGATGATGCCGATGAACGAGGACCCACGGCTGAGCGAGTGGTACGCCGACGAAGCCGCGAAGACGGGGTTCGAAGGCGGCTTCGTGATGACGCCGTCAGGCCCGACGTTCGTCCACGTGAGTCACGACCCGGACCGGGCGTGGGCCGAGATCGCGCCGTACGTCCTGTACGAGGCCCAGACCTACGCGAGCTTCCAGACCGGAGGTCAGCACTCCACGCCAATGGTGGATGCCGACTCCATCGAGGACCTCAAGCGCAGCCCGCAGTACCTCGTGGGTACGCCCGACCAGATCGTGGAGGC
>JADGON010000287.1 GCA_017882945.1 Acidimicrobiia bacterium
CGCCGGATCGCGGAGACCGAGTGGGACTTGCTGGAGCTGATCGCATGACCCTGCACGACCGACCCACCGCCGCCGAGCTCGTCGCCTCGGTGCGCGAGTACCTCGAACGCGACGTCATGGCCGCGACCGAAGGCCGGGTCGCGTTCCACGCGCGCGTTGCGGTGAACGTCCTCGGCATGGTCGAGCGCGAGCTCGAGCTCGGCGAGGCGCAGGACGCCGAGGAGCACGACCGCCTCGCGACCCTCCTCGGCCGGGACGGGAGCGTCCGCGAGCTGACCGAGCTGCTTGCCCGCGGCATTCGCGACGGCTCCCTCGATGTCCCCTGGCCGGACCTGATCGAGACCGTGCGCGGTACGGTCCGGGCGAAGCTCGAAGTCGCCAACCCCCGGTATCTGGGCTGACTCGAGCCGGGCTGACGCAAGAAGGAGTGTTGTGCGGATCGCGACGTGGAACGTCAACTCACTGAAGGCTCGGCTGCCGCGGGTCGAGGAGTGGCTCGAGTACGCGCAGCCCGACGTGCTGTGCCTCCAGGAGACGAAGCTCGCCGACAAGAACTTCCCGAGCATGGCGTTCTCCGCGTTGGGCTACGACAGCGCAGCCCACGGCCACAACCAGTGGAACGGCGTGGCGATCCTCTCGCGCGTCGGGATCGAGGACGTCACCACCGGTTTCGACGACGAGACCATCGATCCCTACGAAGGCGATGCGCGGCTCGTCGCGGCGAGGTGCGGCGGCATCAACGTCGTGTCGGTCTACGTGCCGAACGGACGCGAGGTCGGCACCGAGTTCTACGACCGGAAGCTGGTGTGGTTCGACGCGCTCCACGGTTGGATCGCGAAGCAGTACTCCCCGACCGACGCGCTCGTCGTCGCGGGCGACTTCAACGTCGCTCCGGAGGACCGCGACGTCTGGAGCCCCAAGGCCTTCGAAGGGTCGACGCACGTGACCGAGCCGGAGCGCGCCGCGGTACGCCGGCTGGAGGAGTGGGGTCTCGTCGACGCGTTCCGCCACCAGTACGACCAGGACGGGCTGTACAGCTACTGGGACTACCGCCGGGGCGACTTCCACCAGCACCGGGGGATGCGCATCGATCTCGTCCTCGTCACCGAGCCGCTCGCCGAGAAGATCGGCTGGGCCCTCATCGACCGCAACGCCCGCAAGGGCAAGCAACCGTCCGACCACACGCCCGTCGTCATCGACATCGACGTGTAGCGAGGGGACAGCTCAGGTGAACTCGAGGGCGCGGCGGGCGAGGCCCGGGACGCCGGTCTCGAGAAACGCGAACGTCGCGTCGTCGCTCGTGCCCGCGGTGAACCGCGCGTACGAGCCCTCCATCACGCACGCGAGCTTGAACAGCCCCAGCACGCAGTAGAACGCGAGATGTGTCAGGTCGCGCCCGGTCGCTCCCGCGTACCGACCGGCAAGATCCGCGCGCGTCGGTACCGGTCCGTGCCCGAACAGCGCGACGTTCGCTCCGCCGAAGAAGGATGCCTCCTCGCCGGGATCGAGCCACAGCCCGAGCAGCCAACCGAGATCGACGAGTGGATCACCGATCGTCGCCTGCTCCCAGTCGAGCACCGCGAGCGGGCGGACCGGAAGCTCGGGAGCGAACATCACGTTGTCGAGCTTGTAGTCGCCGTGGATCACGGTCGGCTCCTGCATCGGTGGCGTGTGCGCGCTGAGCCACCGGCCCGCGTCCTCGACTTCGGGGAGGTCGCGCGTCCGGTAGCGCTCGAGCTGCCCGAGCCAGCGCGGGACCTGCCGTTCGAGGTAGCCGTCGGGCTTCCCGAAGCCGTCGAGCCCACCGGCGCGCCAGTCGAATGCGTGCGTCGCGGCGATGAGATCGACGAGCGATTCCGCGAGCGCTCGCGGCGCGCCGGCATCGCCCGCGAACGATTCGGGCAAGGAGTCGCGCACCACGACGCCCTCGAGTCGTTCCATCAGGTAGAACGGCGCGCCGATCACCTCCGGGTCCGTGCACAACGCGACCGGTCGGGGCACCGGCACCGCGGCGCCGTGCTCGACGAACGCGCTCAGCAGGCGGTGCTCACGGGCCATGTCATGGGCGGTCGGCGACAGCGGCGTGCGCGGCGGTCGCCGCAGCACCAGGCTGCGGTCGCCCCGCTCGACGAGGAACACCTCGTTCGAGTGCCCCGTCGTGATGCGGGCGACCGCCAGCGGCTCGCCGGGCGCGATGCCCTGCTCGTCGAGCCACGGTCGGAGCCGGTCGGCGTCGACCAGCGACGGCTTGTCCCCCACGGCCGGCAGACTATGGGGTGGGCGCTCGGGAGGAGCGCTCCGGGCCGAGCTCCCGGATGGTCAGCTCCGGGCTTTGAGCGCTTCGATCAGCTTCGGGACGACCTTCTTCACGTCACCGACGATGCCGAGGTCCGCCACCGAGAAGATGGGCGCCTCGGCGTCCTTGTTCACGGCGATGATGTTGTCCGAGCCCTTCATGCCCACCATGTGCTGGGTCGCACCGGAGATGCCGAGCGCGATGTACACCTTCGGCTTCACCGTCTTGCCGGTTTGTCCGACCTGCTTCGAGTACGGCACCCAGCCCGCGTCGACGATCGCGCGGGATGCACCCGACGCGCCGCCGAGCAGCTTCGCGAGCTCCTCGACGAGCGGGTCGTAGTTCTCCTTCTCGCCGAGCCCGCGCCCGCCGGAGACGACGATCGTCGCCTCTTCCAGCTTCGGTCCCTCGCGCTCTTCCACGTGACGCTCGAGCAGCTTGGCGTCCGCCCCGCGGCCGGCGTTCACGTCCGCGATCGCCACGACCTCGCCCGCACCCGCGCCGCCCGGCTCAGCCGCGAAGGACTTGGGCCGGATGGCCGCGAGGTAGGGCTTCGGACCTTCGAACTCGACGTCAACGAGCGTGTTGCCACCGAAGATCGCGGTTCCGACCTTCACGGTGTCGCCTTCGACCGCAAGGCTCATGAGGTTGGTGAGGACGGTCCGGTTCAAGCGTGCCGACAGGCGACCCAGCGCGTCGCGACCGTCGTAGCTCTGGGCGAAGAGGATGAGATCGGGTGCCTCGGCCTCGACCACGCTCGCGATCGCCGCGGCGCCGAAGACGCCGGCGAGCGCGTCTCCTTGATCGGCCGTGAACACCTTCGCGGCGCCGTACTCACCGAGCTGCGGAGCGATGCCGTCGGCGTTCGGGCCCACGTAGATCGCCTCGACCACGTCGCCCACCTCGCGCGCCTTGGTCAGGATCTCGAGGGTCGCAGTGGTCGGCTTGTCGCCCTCGGCTTCGGCGTACACCCAGATCTTCACGTCAATCTCCCCTAGATGACCTTGAGCTGCTCGAGGAACTGGACGACCCGCTCGTAGGCGTCGCCCTCGTCCTCGATCTTCTCGCCCGCTTCACGGGCCGGAGCAGCTTCGACGGACACGATCTTCTGGTTCGGCGTGATGTCGTCGGTGCCGAGGCCGAGATCGGCAGTCGTCACCTGGTCGACGGGCTTGCTCTTGGCCGCCATGATCCCCTTGAACGAGGGGTAGCGCGGCTCGACCACTCCGGCGGTCACGCTCACCACCGCGGGAAGCGGCGCCTCGACGACGTCGTAGCCCGCCTCGGTCTGGCGCTGCACCTTCGCCTTGGAGTCCGCGATCTCGATCTCCTTCGAGAACGTGAGCGACGGCCAGTCGAGGAGCTCGGCCACCTGCGCGGGAATGGTGCCCGTGTAACCATCGGTGGCCTCGGTGGCGGTGATGACGAGGTCCACGTCCCCGGCCCGCTCGACGCACTTGGCCAGCACCTTCGCGGTGGTCAACGCGTCCGCGCCGTGCAGCGCGTCGTCGGAGACGAGGATCGCCTTCGCTGCGCCCATGGCGAGTGCGGTCCGGAGCCCGGACACCTCGCCGTTCGGCGCCATCGAGACGAGGATCACGTCTCCCCCGCCGGCCTTGTCGACGAGCTGGAGCGCCATCTCGACGCCGTAGCTGTCGGACTCGTCCAGGATGAGCTTGCCCTCGCGCTTGAGCGTGTGGTCCGGGTTCAGCTCACCCGGTACCGCAGGGTCGGGAATCTGCTTGACCGTGACGACGATGTTCATCGTTCTCCGAGGGGTCGGGGCGCGCCGAGAAAGCGACGCACCGCAGGTGACGGGCGAGATTGTGGCCCGCCGGAGCCCCGAGTGTCGAAGCGGGGCCCGGGTCGGGCCGACCTCGGCGCCCAGGCCACGACCTGCGGGGAGGCGTCGACCCGGCCTCCCCGGTTCGCCTCACCGGCATCAGGGGCGGGCACGCTCGTCGGCGGTACCTTCGAGGCGATGGAAGCCAACGGGCAGCACGGCGGCGACGAGCACGCGCCGATTGCGGCGCCGCCGGCCAAGCTCGTCGTGCGACTGCTCGACGAGCTGGCGAGCCGGGCAACCGCGCCGGCGATCATCGAGCCACTCGAGGGCTGGCTGCTCCGCGCCAGCCCCGACGCCCCGTTCCGCCGTGCGAACTCGGTGCTGCCGAACGGCGGTCTCCCCGACGGCCGGAGCGTCCAAGCCGCGATCCGGACCGTCGAGGCGTTCTACGCGTCGCACGATCGCCCGGCCCGCTTCCAGCTCTCGTCCGCCGCGCGGCCGTCGAACCTCGACGCGATTCTCGACCAGCGCGGCTACGTGATCGAGACCTCCGTCGTCGTGATGTGCGCGGGCGCCACGATCGTCCTCGCGCGGACCCAAGGCGAGGGTCGCGTCACGAACGAACGTGGAAAGCGGGCGTGGGAGCGCGCCAACGCGTCCATGCACGGCGACAGCCACGGTGCCCGTGACCGCGTGTTGGCCTACGGTCGCGCGCTCAACGCACTCAAGGTGCCCGCGACGGGAGTCGTGGCCCCACCGGAGCCGGGCGCCGGCGTCGCGATCGGCTTCGCGGTGGCCGAACGCGGTTGGACCGGCATCTTCGGCATGGGCACCCGGCCCGAGGCGCGGCGCCAGGGTGCCGCCACCGCGGTCCTCCACACGCTCGCGCGATGGGCAGCGGAACACGACGCGCCCCGCCTCTACCTCCAGGTCGAAGAAGAGAACACCGCCGCGCGAACGCTCTACACCCGAGCCGGCTTCGTCGACACCTACCGCTACCACTACCGCACCCGGGTCGCCTGACCGGACCGCCGGCTCCGGTCGAGTCAGACGGCGGTGATGTCGGCGGCGGCGCCGGGCTCGACGAGGATCTTCACCTGCGCGTCGGGATTGGCCAGCGCGTCGAATGCCCCCGGCACGCCGTCGATGCCGACCACGCCGGTGATCATCGGCGTGACGTCCAGCTCGCCTTCGGCGATGTGGCGCAGCGTGTCGCCGAACTCGATCGGGTCGTAATAGAAGGTGAACTGCAGGTTCAGCTCCTTGACGATCCCGACGAGCGGCAGCATGTGGTCCGTCTCCATGCAGACGCCGACGATCACGATGCGACTCAGCGGCGGCGCGTCACGCATCGCCTGGTCGATGATCCCGGGTACGCCGATCGCCTCGAACAGCACCACCGGCATCTGGCCGCCAACCCGCTTCCAAGCATCGATGGCCGCCTCGGTCGTGGGGGTCACGACTTCGTGCGCACCCATCGCCGTCGCCATCGCCCGCCGCCGGTCGGAGAAGTCCGCGGCCACGATCGGCTCGATGCCCTTCGACTTCAGCGCGGCGATCACCGCGAGCCCGACCGGTCCGCAGCCGAGCACGAGCGCGCCTTCACCCTGCTTGATCCCGGACTTGTTCACCGCGTGCAGACCGACGGTCATCGGCTCGGTGAGTGCCGCCCGACGGGCGTCGAGTCCGTTGGGGACCTTCAGGCACATCCCCGCGGTGAGCCGCATGCGGTCCGCGTACGCACCGTTATAGGTGTTGGAGAACCCGATGGGCTCGATGCCGGCGCCCACGAGCGCGAACGGCATCGACACGACCAAGTCCCCGACCGCAACCGGGGCGCCATCGGTCTCGGGACCGAGCTCGACGACCTCGGCCGCGTACTCGTGGCCCATCACGAAGTCGGCTTCGGGATCGAACGTGACCTCGGCCCCGCCGAGCTCTGCCACCGTCAGCAGGCTGTCGGCGTGATGCAACGTGTGAAGATCCGAGCCGCAGATGCCACAGGCCTTCACCTCCACCAACGCGTCACCCGGCCCGGGGGTCGGCTCCGGCACATCCTCGACGACCATCCGCCCGCGTCGGGCGATCGCTGCACGCATGGGCGCCATCCTCCGCCCGCTTGACCGCCCGGTCAAGCGGCGGTGACACTCAGCGGCGCATCCCTGCCGACCGTGGAGCGACCCATGAGCATCGACTTCTCCCTGTCCCCGGAGCTCGAGGAGATCCGCACGACGACGCGGGACTTCATCGAGAACGTGGTCAAGCCCGCGGAAGCGAAGATCGACGAGGAAGATCGCAAGTCCCTCATCGACGGCATCATCGAGATGCGCACCGAAGCCCAGAAGCGCGGCCTCTGGATGCCGCACATGCCCAAGGAGTGGGGTGGCATGGGGCTGCGCCACGTCGAGCTCGCGATGGTGCAGGCGGAGTCGGCGAAGTCGCGCTTCGGACCGTTCGCCATCAACTGCCAGGCCCCCGACGAGGGCAACATGCACACGCTGTTGCACTGGGGCACCGACGAGCAGAAGCAGAAGTACCTCAAGCCGCTCTGCGACGGGATCGCGCGCTCGTGCTTCGCGATGACCGAACCCGAGGTGGCCGGGTCGGACCCGACGCTGATCCAGACCAACGCGTACCAGGACGGCGACGAGTGGGTCATCAACGGGCACAAGTGGTTCATCAGCCAGGCCCGCCGCGCGACCTTCGCCATTCTCATCTGCCGCACGGAGGAGCAGCCCGAGATCAAGCAGGCTGCGAACACGGCGTTCATCATCGACCTGCCGGCCGAAGGCTGGAACGACGTCCGCGAGATCGAGACGATGCACGGCGGCACCGGACACTCCGAGATCGTCATCGACGACCTGCGCGTGCACGACCGCCAGATGCTCGGCGGGCGCGGTCAGGGTCACCTGCTCGGCCAGTACCGTCTCGGCCCGGCGCGCCTCGCGCACTGCATGCGCTGGATCGCTCAGGCCGAGATGGCGCTCGACATGATGGTGGACCGCTCGCTCCACCGCTTCTCGCACGGTTCGCTTCTGGCGGAGAAGCAGGGCGTGCAGTGGATGATCGCCGACTCGGCGATGGAGCTCTACCAGTCCAAGCTCATGGTGCTGCACGCGGCGTACAAGATCGACCGGGGTGAGGACTTCAAGACCGAGGTCTCGATGGCGAAGCACTTCGTCGCCAACTCGCTGAATCGGATCATCGACCGGGCGATCCAGGTCCACGGCGCGCTCGGGTACTCGAAGGACACACCGCTCGTAGACATGTACGCGCACGCGCGCTGGGCCCGGTTCGCCGACGGCGCGGACGAGATCCACCAGATGCGCATCGCCGAACGCACCATCGCTGCGTACAAGGACCACGGGACCACGAAGACCGCCACCGGCGACCTCCCGATCTAGATGACCTGGGAGCCCGAGCTCGATGAGCTCGCGCGGCGCCGGGCGCTCGCGCACGAGATGGGCGGGCCGGAAAAGGTCAGGCGCCACCGTGACCTCGGCAAGCTCCCGGTCCGCGAGCGCATCGCCGAGCTCCTCGATCCCGGCTCGTTCCACGAGGTCGGCGGGCTCACCGGTCGCGGCACCTACGACGACGGCGGCGAGCTCACCGCACTGACGCCGGCCAACTTCGTCATGGGCCGGGGCAGGGTGAACGGTCGCCCGGTCGTGGTAGGCGGCGACGACTTCACCGTGCGCGGCGGCGCGGCCGACGCGTCCATCTTCCAGAAGCAGGTGCACGCCGAGCGCATGGCTCACGACCTCGGGTTGCCGATCGTCCGGCTGGTCGACGGCTCGGGCGGTGGCGGATCTGTGAAGACGCTCGAGACGGAGCGCCGCGCGTTCGTGCCGTTCAACCCGGGATGGGAGTGGGTCGTCGCGAACCTGAGCCGGGTGCCGGTGGTGAGCCTGTGCCTCGGGTCGGTCGCCGGTCTCGGCGCGGCCCGTGTGGTGACGAGCCATTACTCGATGATGGTGAAGGGAACGAGCCACCTCTTCGTGGCCGGGCCGGTGGTCGTGAACCAGCTCGGTACGGAGACCGTCGACAAGGAGACGCTCGGCGGCAGCGGCATCCACACCCGCAACGGCACCGTCGACGACGAAGTCGCCACGGAGGCGGAAGCATTCGCCCGAGCGCGCGCGTTCCTCTCCTACTTGCCGAGCTCGGTCGACGAGCTTCCACCGCGCGCCGAGCCCCTCGACGATCCCGAGCGCCGCGAGCCGAGCCTCATCGACGCGATCCCCCGCGAGCGTCGCAAGGTCTACAAGGTCCGCTCGATCATCGACGCCGTCGTCGATCAGGAATCGTTCCTCGAGCTCGGCCGCAACTGGGGTCGCTCCGCGGTCACCGGGCTCGCGCGCCTCGACGGCTGGCCGGTCGCGGTGCTCGGCAACGATCCGTATCACTATGCGGGCGGCTGGACCGCCGACGCGTCGCGCAAGGTCGAGCGGTTCGTCGACCTGGCCGAGACGTTCCGCCTCCCAGTCGTGCACCTCGTCGACAATCCGGGGTTCCTCATCGGCACCGCATCGGAGCAGGCCGGCACGATCCGCCACGGCGCCCGCACGCTCGCCGCGGTGTACCAAGCCACGGTCCCCTGGTGCTCGGTGCTGATCCGTAAGGTCTACGGAGTGGCCGGCGCGGCGCATCAGGACGCGTCCAGGTTCTCCTACCGGTTCGCCTGGCCGTCCGGCGAATGGGGTTCGCTCCCGCTCGAAGGGGGCATCGAGGCCGCGTACCGTGCTCAGCTCGAGGCCGCCGAGAACCCGACGGCACTGCGAGCCGAGATCGAAGCCCGACTCGCACGCGCGCGCAACCCGTTCAAGACCGCGGAAGCATTCATGATCGAGGAGATCATCGACCCCCGCGACACGCGCCCCTTGCTCTGCGAGTTCGCAAACCTCGCGGCCCCACGACGCGCCCGCGGCGCGGCGCGATCCACCGTTCGGCCCTAGCGCGAGCCTCGTCATGGACCCGGCGATGATCGATCGGCGGGTTCGATCCTCTCCACGAACCGCCGTTCGATCGTCAAGCCACGCCGGTGGTGCTGCTCGAGGCCGCCTGGCATCCTGGGTGCCGTGTTGCGCGACTGCGAGCTCGTGGCATTCGTGGCGACGACCGACGTGGTCCGCGCCCGCACGTTCTTCACCGATGTCGTCGGGCTCTCCGTCCTCGAGGACACTCCGTTCGCATGCGTGCTCGACGCGCACGGAACCACGCTGCGGGTGACGCCCGTGGAGTCGATCGCCCCGGCTCGGTACACGGTGCTCGGCTGGACTGTTCCCGACATGGCGGCCGCCGTGCGGGACCTCGCCGAGCGCGGTGTGAGCTTCGAGCGCTTCGACGGCCTGGAACAGGACGAGCTTGGCGTGTGGACCACGCCCGGTGGTGACCAGGTCGCGTGGTTCAAGGATCCGGACGGCAACATCTTGTCGCTCAGCCACCATGCGAAGCCCGGCATCTGAGCCGTGCCTGAGCTTCCCGCGAGCTGAGCCGGGTCAGAGGTTCAGCTGCATCCAGACCGAGCTGATGTAGCGCCCCCACTTCTGCGCGTACTCGTCGAAGACTCCGACCTCGGTGAAGCCAAACCGTCGATGGAGTCGTACCGACGCGTCGTTGGGCAGCGCGATGCCGGCGAGAACGCGATGGACGCGCTCCCCCGCCAGCTCTCCGAGCAAGCGTTCGTAGAGCAA
>JADGON010000288.1 GCA_017882945.1 Acidimicrobiia bacterium
CCACCCTGCCGGCGACGGCTGACCATGTGCCCGATCTCATCCCGTACGACCCGGCCGCCCGCAAGGCTCTGGAGCTCACCTCCCGAGAAGCGCTGCGAATGGGCCACAACTACATCGGTACGGAGCACATCCTGCTCGCGCTCTTGGAGCTCGAGGCCGGCACGGGCGTGCTGACCGACCTCGGCGTCGACAAGCCGACCACCGAAGCCAACATCAAGGCCGCGCTCGCCGGACTGAGGTAATCGGTCTGATGACGTGCTAGCTCGGCGCTCCGACCAGGTCGGGCTCCTCGACGGGGGCGAGCTCGGGCACCGGGGCGCCTTCGAGGTCGAGGTGCGGCAGCAGGCGGTCGAGCCAGCGCGGCAGCCACCAGTTGGCGTCGCCGAGCAGCTCCATCGTCGCGGGGACGAGCACCATGCGAATGATCGTCGCGTCGACGAAGACCGCCGTCGCGAGGCCGAGCCCCATCATCTTCACCGTCGGCTCGTCGACGAGCACGAAGCTGAGGAACACGCAGATCATGATCAGCGCGGCCGACGTGATGACGCGTGCGGTTGCGGCAAGCCCGGTCGGCACGCTCTTGCGCGCGTCACCGGTGCGCAGCCACTCCTCCCGGACCCGTGAGAGCAGGAAGACCTCGTAGTCCATCGAGAGGCCGAACAGGATCGCGAACATCATCATCGGGATGAAGCTCACGATCGGCACGCTCTGCTCCACGCCGAACAACCCGCGGAACCAGCCCCACTGGAACACGGCGACGATCACTCCGTACGCCGCGCCGATCGAGAGCACGTTCATGATCGCGGCCTTCAACGGGATGAGCAGCGACCGGAACACGACGGTGAGCAGCAAGAAGCTCAGGGCGATCACCGCGCCGATGAACCAGGGCAGCCGCGAGGCGATGCGGTCGGAGATATCGATGAATGCCGCCGTCGAACCACCGACGAAGACCTTGACGTCGGAATGAGCAACTGCCGCGGGCAGCGTGTCGGCGCGCAACCTGGAGATGAGGTCGCTCGTGCCGGCCGCCTGCGGCGACGACTTGGGCAGCACACGGATCACCGCGGTGGTGCCATCCGGGTTGAAGCGCGGCTTCGCGACTGCGTCGACATCGGGATCGGCACCGACCGCGCTCACGACCTTCTGGAGTGCCGCCGCGCCACCGGGTGGGACCTCGGCGACCAGGAGCAGGGGGCCGTTGAAGCCCTTGCCGAAGCCGCTGCCCAGCAGGTCGTACGCGCGCCGTTGCGTGGACTTGGTCGACAAGGTTCCGGCGTCGGTCTGGCCGAGGCGCATCGAAAGTGCGGGTGCAGCCAGTGCCAGCAGGACGACCAGGCAGGCGATCAGATAGCGCCACGGGCGGTTCGCCACGTGCGTCGCCCATCGCACCCACATGCCCTCGCGGATGTTGTCGGGGTGCATCTCCGCCTCGACCTGGCTGCGCTTCACCCAGGGCAACCGAAGGCTGTTGATCTTCGTACCGGCGAGACCGAGCAGCGCGGGAAGGAGCGAGATCGCCGCGAGCACCGACACCGCGACGACGACCGCCGACGCGAACCCCATGGTCGTGACCGTCGGGATCCCCGCCACGACGAGACCACAGATCGCGATCACGACGGTGGTGCCGGCAAACACGACGGCCATCCCCGACGTGCCATTCGCGTGACCGGCCGATTCGGGAACGGTCATGCCCGTTGCGAGCTGCTCTCGGTGCCGGGTGACGACGAACAGGGCGTAGTCGATGCCGACGCCGAGTCCGATCATCGTGGCGATGGTCGTGGCGATCGAGGAGATGTCGAAGAAGTTCGTCAGCACGGTGACGGTCGAGAGTCCGACAAGGAGGCCGACGAGCGCGGTGCCGATCGGCACCCCCATCGCGACCACGGAACCGAACGCGATGAGGAGCACGATCATCGCGGCGATGAGTCCGTAGATCTCGGTGCCGCCGAGGTCAGGTCGCTCGCCTGCACGCGCGACTTCGCCACCGAACTCGACCTGCATCCCCGCGTCGCGCGCGGGCTGCATCGCGGCTTCGAGGTGATCGAGGTCCGCGGCCTTGATCTGGTTGCCGGTCTTCGCGTAGTTCACGACCGCGTACCCGATGTTGCCGGACTTCGAGAGGCCGTTCGCGCCGGCCTCGGTCGGGCTCTGGACTGCGGTGACACCCGGGAGGTGCTTGACGTCAGCCAGCGATGCCTGGATCGCGGCGGCGTTGGCAGGGTCGGTGAGGGCACCGTTGGTGCTGCGCAGCACGACCTGCGCGGTGGCTCCGGCCTGCGCGGGGAACCGGCTCTTCAGGAGGTCGGTCGCGTGCTGGCTCTCGGTGCCGGGGATCGTGAAATTGTCGCTGTAGCCCTTCGCGCCGGCGGCGAGCCCGCCGACCACGAATGCGATGAGGAGCCACGCGCCGATCGTGCGCCAGGGGTGCCGGGCGCACCAGCGTCCGAGTCGCTCGAGGAAGCCCGACATGTCCCGCTCCTTCTCAGTTCCGGCTCCGGGTGGAGCGGTGCGTGGCCCCCCGACCACGGGTGACTCTACCGAGAAGTGGCACAGTATGCCAGGAAGTCATGGCGTGCCTCTTGTCACACTGCGCCACCCGGACCCGGATTCGTGGCACTCTGTGCCACATGCCGGTACCCTCCGAATTCGTGAGCCCGACGAGCGCCACGACCCTGGGGCTGCGTGAGCGCAACAAGCTCCGCACCCGCCAGGAGATCGCCGACGCGACCCTCCGGCTCGCCGCCGAAAAGGGCCTCGAGCACGTCACCGTGGAGCAGATCGCCGCGGCCGCGGACGTGGCCCCCCGCACGTTCTTCCGCTACTTCGACTCCAAGGAAGACGCCCTGCTCGCGGACCACCCGGAGCGGCTCGAGCTGCTCCGGGAGACCCTCAAGAGCCGTCCGCCGTCCGAGGGTCCTCTGACCGCGGTGCGCACGGCGATCCTCGACGTCGCCGGCGACCTCGAGGACCACCGCGACCTCATGCTCTGCAAGGTCCAGCTCATGGAGAACAACCCGACGTTGCGGGGTCGCAGCCTCGAGATGATGGGCGACCTCGAGCGCATGATCGCCGAGGCCCTCGCGGAGCGGACCGGCGTCGATCTCGAGACGGACTTCCGGCCGTTCCTCATCGCGGGCGCGGTGTGCACCGCAATGCGGGTCGCGATCGACCGCTGGGGTGCGACCGGCGGCACCGGCGATCTCACCGCGATGGTCGCCGACGCCCTCGACCTCCTCGACGGTGGCCTCGACCACTCGATCTGAGGCAGTCGCTCAGGGGCTCGGGCAGCTGCCGCCATCGACCATGAGGGTCTGGCCGGTGATGAACCGCGCGTCGGCGCCGAGCAGGAACCGCACCGCGACGCCAACGTCCGCGGTGGCGTCACCGAGCCGGCCTAATGGGATCCGTCCCATCACGCGCTCCTGCATCGTCGGATCGGAGACGAACGCCCGGTCCATGGCCGGTGATCCGGCCAAGGGGGCCACCGCGTTCACCCGTACGCCGGCCGGACCCCACTCCCGGGCCAGGACCGCGACGAGCGCCCGCTGCTGCGCCTTGACCATGGCGTACGGAGCGAGCAGGCGCTTACCCTCGAATCCCGCCTCGGAGGTCATCACCACCAACGAGCCGCGGCTTGCACAGAGCATGCCGAATGCGCATCGGGCGAGCAGGTAGAAGCCACGCGTCGCGACGCGCACATGGTCTTCGAGGTCGGCCACCGTGACATCGGTGATCGACCCTGACTGCGACGACCGTCCGCTCGTCGCGTTGTGCACGAGACCATCGAGTCGACCCGACATCGTCGCGACCTCGTCGAGCGTGGCGCGCACCGACTCCTCGTCTCCGACGTCGCACGCAACGAACCGGCCTCGGCCGCCGGCGGCGGTGACCTCCGCAGCGACGGCTGCTCCTTCGGTCTCACGTCGCGCCGCGATCCAGACCTCCCAACCGTCGGCGGCGCACGCCAGCGCGATGCCGCGCCCGACGCCGCCCGACGCGCCCGTGACGAGCACCGTGCGATGAGAACCGGCCGCCGTCATCTCCGGCCCGACGTCGCGGACACCGCGGACCCGGTGATGCCGACCGAGTCGTCCGAGAGCAGCAGGCGCACCGCACCGGCGACCTCCACGTCGATCCGACCGGGGAACGTCGCCAACGGCGGTGGCGAGCCGAGCAGCTCGTCGACGTTGGAGTGGCGCGAGCTCATGACCGCGTTGACCCGCACGCCTCGCCCACCCTCCCGAGCGGCGAGGGAACGCACCAGGTTGATCACCCCTTCGGCGACGACGACGGCCGGGCCGCGGCCGATCGCATCGAGAGTCGCTGGGCGGTCCAGCACTGCGACCACCGAGCCACCGTCGCGACACCGTCCGACTGCCGCGACCAGCGTCGTGAACCAGAGCGAGGTCGGCCACTCGACCTGTTGCAGCCACCGCATGGGTTCGAGCTCGACGAGGTGGATGCTCGGGAACGCCTCGACCCACGTGCACACCACCACGTGATCGGTCGACGGGAGGGCTTCGATCTCGTTGCGCCACGCGGCCAGGTCATCGGCCCAGGCCCAGCTCCATTCCGGATCTGGTGGCGCCGTCGGGGAGGTCAGCCGGCGCCTGGAAGCGAGGGAGCGGGCGAGCTGATCGGCATCCCGGACGCCGGTACCAAGGAAGCTCACCCCGCGCTCGAGGTCTCCGGGCACGCCGCTAGGGGTCCCGGCGGGGTGGGCGGCCGATCTCGACCGGGCGGGGCTTCGGAGGGGCAACCGCGTTGCGCAGGAGCTTGCGGGCCTCGGCAACCTCGTCGCCGGCCGGCGCACCCGAGCTCGCCTCGAGGTGCTCGGCCGCGGCGTCCTCGACCGCGCACACGATCGCGTCCCAGTCGGCTTCCGGATCGCGCGTGATGGTCACGAAGTCGTTGACTCCGAACACGGATGCGACACCGTCGAACGCGAGCAACGCTTGTGCGAACGGTGAGTCGGTGCCTTCCCCGCGCGTCGTATCGATGCGTGTGGCCAGTGTCACGTCGAGCGTGAACTTCATCGCGTTCGGGTTGGGCGTCGTCGACGGGCGCACTGTCGCCATGCCCACGAGGCTACGCGGGTGTCGATCGCTCCGAGGGCTCGGACGCGTACGCAGCGAGTCCGTCGACGCACCGTTGCAGGAACTTGCCGAGGAAGCGACGAAGCATCCCACCGGTGCCGGGCACCTTCGCGTGGAAGCTGCTGTGCCAGTGGATCGCCGTCCCACCGTCACGCGCTTCGAGATCGACGTCGGCCCGGTACCCGCGCATCGGGAGTCCCGAGAGCAGGGCGTAGCTGAATCGCCGGTCGGGTCGGAGCTCGACGATCTCCTCCCTGCTCGTCGCCCGGCCGGTGCGGAACTCTCGCACCGCTCCGAGGCTCTCACCCCCGTCGGGGCCTTCGCGCTCGAGCTCGAAGGAGCCGATCGGGGACCAGACCGGCCACGTCGCTCCGGACCGCAGGAGCTCGTAGACCTCGGCCGGGCGCGCCGCCGTCCACGACCTCGCCGAGATCATCTGCTCACCCATGGCCCGCACCTCCTCGTCGCATCATCCGTACCATCCGGTACATGTACCGGATGGTACACTTCTGGAGACGTGACGACAACACCGGTGGAGACGGCAGATCCTCGGGCCCGGCTGCTCGGCGCCGCGGTCGGTCACATCCTCGCCCACGGCCTGAGCGATCTGAGCCTGCGCGAGCTGGCCACCGCGATCGGCACCAGCCACCGGATGCTCATCTACCACTTCGGCTCGAAGGCGGGCCTGGTCGTCGCGGTGATCCAGACGGTCGAAGCGGCGCAGCGGACCGCCCTCGCCGAGCTCGACACTGCGGGCCTCTCGCCGGCCGACACCATCCGGGCGATGTGGCGGCGTTTCACGGATCCGAGTCTCGGACCGCACGAGCGGCTCTTCTTCGAGATCTACGGCCAGGCGCTCCAAGGCCGGCCCGGCGCGGTCGGGCTGCTCGACGGGATCATCGACAACTGGGTCGAGCCGGCGGCGGCCTACGCGATCGCACGCGGCCAGGCGCCGGACGCCGCCCGCGCCGAGGCGCGGCTCGGCGTCGCGGTGATCCGCGGGCTCCTGCTCGACTGGCTGGCCACCGACGATCGCGCCGGCGTCGACGCGGCGTTCGAGCGCTACGTCGCGCTTCTCTTCCGGGAGTCCGCACGTGATGACGTCACGGTTCGGCCCGCGCGACCGGACGAAGCTGCTGCGTTGAGCGAGCTCGCCCGCAGATCGAAGGCGCACTGGGGCTACAGCGACGAGTTCATCGAGGCGTGCCGCGACGAGCTCACCGTTCACCGAGAGCAGATCGACGCGGGCCGGGTCCTCGTCGCCACGGCGAACGGCATGCTCGCGGGGACGGTGACACTGGGAGGCGAACCGCCCGAGGGCGACGTCGAGATGTTCTTCGTCGAGCCCGAGAACATCGGCACCGGCGTGGGCGGAACGTTGTTCGCGGCGGTGCAGCGTCGCGCGGTCGACGCAGGCTTCACGCGACTGCGCATCGAAGCCGACCCGAACGCGCTCGGGTTCTACGTGCACCAGGGCGCGGTGCTGATCGGTGAGGAGCCGTCGGGATCGATCCCGGGCCGCATGCTCCCGCTCCTCGAGCTCGACCTGACCACCGGTCAGCGCTTCACCGCTTCCCAGATCAGCGGGTAGGGCCAGCCGAGCCCCACGCCACCAGGTCGAGCGACCGTACCGGCTCGCGGTGACATCCACGTCCGCATTTGCCGCGGCGTTAGACGCGGTCGAGCTCGAGCATGCGGATCGCGTTCCCGCGCAGGATCTTGTAGATCTGCTCGTCGGTCAGACCCGCGACCATCTTCTCGGCGAACGCGTAGCTGTCCGGCTACGTCGTGTCGGTGTGCGGGTAGTCCGTCTCGAAGCAGATGTTGTCGACCCCGACCGCATCAAGGTTGTTCAGCCCGTGCGCGTCGCTGGTGAAGCACCCGAACACCCGCCCCCACTAGGTGTCAGGAAGTGAGGGCGGTGCGGGCCCGGTCGAAGAACTCGAGGACGGCCCGGCGCTGGTCCGGGGAAGCCGCGAGCTCGTCGAGCCCGAGGCTTGCGAACGCGCCCTCGTTCCAGAACGCACCGGTCCGGGGCTCCCACGGCGAGACGTACACGTATGGGAGGGAGTGGACCTCATCCCCGGGTGAGGCGCCGAACGTCGCTCGACGACCAGCGTCCTCATTCCCGAGATCGACCGACAGGTCGAAGTGCTCCGGCCACAGCTGCACCCGAGCGGGCGCGTCCGCCGCAGGCACGATGGCGCGCAGCTCTTCGAGGACGGACGCACCGAAGCCGAACCAATCACCGAGGAACCGCGCCGACGCCCCGTCGATCGGCAGCGTGGCGCCCGGCTCGAGCGCCGTCGACGGCGTGTACACCTCGACGGGCGCTCCCGGCTCGATCCTCGCGGCTCGTGCTGCCGCGGCGACCGTCGTGATCGGGGTCACCGATGGCGCACGGTCACGGATCACGACCAATCCGGCGCCGTTCACCCGGACCTGTTCGTCACCACCGAAGAACGGCGTCCCGAACCCGCCGTACGTGTAGCGCAGCCCGATCTTGCCGTTCGACCGGTGGCGCGCCGGCGCGACGACGTGCTCAGCCAGCACATGCCACGAATCTCTGGTCCGGACGAGTGCGTCGAGATCGCCGGGCCGAGCGAGCCGGCGCCATGCACCGAGCCAATGGTCTGCGCACCAGCCGGCGAGATCCGGCTCGCGCTGCGCGATCGCGTCCCAAGTGGGCCAACCCGGAAACGGGACCGGCGCGACGACAGGGAGACCGGAACCGTCGTCATCGTTCACCGGGTCGTCGGCGAACCACGGCGCGCCACCGACCGCCGGCGGCGACGGCTCGAGCACCCGCACGTCGAAGCGGCCTCCCACCCGTTCCCGAGCCTCGCGGCGCGGGTTGATCTCCGGTGTGGAGTTCGTCACCTGGCTCATCATGGATGCGACGCCTCCGCGCCGCAATCGTGGGGGGAGAATGCTCGCAGTGACGGCCGGACTGCGTTGGGTGGGATCTGACCGACCTCAGGCGCCCGGCAATCCGGGAACGCCGCCGGCCCGTTGCACCACGTGTGACGTGGCTCGGAACGTGGGTACCGTTGCGAGGACCAACGGAAGGGGAGCCGCAATGTTGCGTTATGTCTTGACCCATCATCTCCAGCTCGGGTCGATCCGCGACGAGGATTGGGTCGCAGCACAGTTCGGCTACCGGTAGATGGTGGCGCCCGAGTCCGTCCTCAGCCTCGACGACGCCCGTCGCATCGTCGCCGAACACGGCTTCAAGCCCGCCACCACCACGACCTCGCCGTCCCGGCTCGGCGTCGAGATCGAGTGGCACACCGTCCGCATCGACGCCCCCGACCACCCCGTTCCGTTCGAACTGCTCGAGTCGACCGCGAAGCGCATCCACCTCCCCGGCGGCAGCCGGCTCACGTTCGAGCCCGGCGGCCAGGTCGAGCTCAGCTCGCAACCGCTGCCCGGCTTCGAGGCCGGCACGGCGATCCTTGCGGACGCGCAGGCACTGGCCGCGGGTCTCGCCGACGTCGGCGTCGGACTCGTCGGGCTCGGTCTCTTGCCGGGAAGCCCTCGACCGCGCGCGTTGCACTCGCCGCGGTATGACGCGATGGAGGCTCACTTCGACGCGTTCGGTCCCGCCGGTCGGACGATGATGCGCCAGACCGCGGCAATCCAGGTGAACGTGGACCTCGGCCCCGAGCTGGAAGCGCCGAGCCGCTGGCAGACTGCTCACGCGCTCGGACCCGCACTCGCCGCAACGTTCGCGAACTCACCGTTCCTCGCGGACGCACCCTCGGGCTGGTACTCGACACGACTGTCCGTCTGGCTCGCGATCGAGCGAGGTCGCTCGGCCCCAGTGGGCTCGCAAGGGACCGCGGGCGATGCCTGGGCGGACTACTCGATGCGCGCCCCCGTCATGTTCATCCGCGCGTCGGACGACGACTTCGTTCCCGTGTGCGAGCCGCTGTCATTCGCCGATTGGATCGAGGGCGGGCACGATCTCGGGTGGCCGACGGAAGACGATCTCGCGTACCACCTGACCACCCTGTTCCCGCCGATCCGGCCCCGCGGCTGGCTCGAGCTGCGCATGGTCGACTCGCTGCCGTCCGAGTGGTCGATCGTGCCGGCGATCGTCGTGGTTGCGCTGCTGGAGGACGCCGAGGCATCGAAGCGCATCGCGCCGGTGCTCGAGCCCCTCGAGGGACGTTGGGAGGATGCAGCCCGTCACGCGCTGCACCAACCCGAGTTCGCCCGGGCTGCGGGTGAGTGCTTCGCCGCAGCACTCGATGCATTGCCCGGCCTCGGCGCGTCGAGCGAGGTCATCGACGTCGTCGAGCACTACCGCGAGCGATATGTCGGTCGCGAGCGCTGTCCCGCCGACGACCTCCTCGACACCTGGCGCGCGACCGGCCGCCTCGTCCCCGACCCGGATGGCACGCCCACTCCAGTGGCGTGATGATCCGGAACGGGGGCACGCTGTGCCCATGACGGCCGGGGTGGTCTTGGTCCATGGAGCCTGGCACGGGGCATGGTGCTTCGAGCGGGTGATCGACCGGCTTGCGGACGCGGGGATCGAGGCGCTGGCCGTCGACCTTCCGGGTCACGGCTCCGACCCCGGTCCGCTTTCGGACTTGCACGGCGACGCCGCTCGAGTTCGGGACGCGATCGACGAGCTCGGCGGGGACTGCGTGCTCCTCGGCCACTCGTACGGTGGTGCCGTCATCACCGAAGCGGGAGTGCACCCGTCGGTCCGTCACCTCGTGTACCTCACGGCGTTCGCGCTCGACTTCGGAGAGTCGTGCATGTCCGCCGCGGTCGAGGAGTCCGAGTCGCTCGACATCTCGTACGAAGGCACGCCGAACCTGGCCGACGCGTTCGTGTCCCATGACGACGGGACCATCACCCTGACTCCCGACGGTGCCGCCGCATGCCTCTTCCAGGACTGTGACCCGGAGACGACGGCCTGGGCACTGGCCCGCATCGGCCCGCAACCCGCCGTGACGTTCGGCGACACCCCGGCCGCGGTGGCATGGCGTGAGCGACCGTCGACCTATGTCGTCTGCACCGAGGACCAGGGGGTGCACCCCGAGCTCCAGCGGGTGATGGCGCGTCGCTGCGCGGCCGCGGTCGAGTGGCCGACCAGCCATTCGCCGTTTCTCTCCGCGCCGGAGCGCGTCGCCGATCTCCTGACCCGCTTGGCCACATCGTCCTAGGTTGAATGCTTCGCATCAGTCGCTGGTAGCACGCCCCGTCGGGACACGCGGAGTGGATCTCCCGCCCGCGAACGCCTGCAAGCCTGCAGCCTGACGCCAGAGCGGGGCTACGGGGTGCCGAGGCCGAGGTTCTCGTAGATCTGGCGCGTCGCGGTCGAACGGTTCAGCGTGTAGAAGTGCAGTCCGGGGGCGCCGCCGTCGATCAGTGCGCGCGCGAGCTTCGTGGCTTCCTCGACACCGACCGCGAACACGGCCTCGGGATCGTCGGCCACGGCTTCGAGCTTGTCGGCCAGCCAGCGCGGGAAGTCCGAGCCCTGGAGCTGGGACATCCGCTTGATGCTCCCGATCGTCGTCGCCGGCATGATGCCCGGGATCACCGGCTTGTGGACCCCGAGCTCGTGCAGGCTCGCGACGAGATCGAAGTAGTGCTCGGGATCGAAGAAGAACTGCGTGATCGCGAAGTCCGCGGCTGCGAGCTTCTCTGCGGTGTGCAGTCGGTCGCTCTCGCGGTTCGGTGATCGCGGATGGGGCTCGGGGTGCGCCGCGACGCCGACCGAGAAGTCGCCGATCCCCCGCACCAGGTGCACGAGCTCGATCGCGTGATGGAGCTCGCCCGGTGGGAGGTCCAGATCGGGCGGCGGGTCACCACCGAGGGCGAGGATGTTGTCGATTCCCGAGTCCTTGTAGCGCTCGACGATCGCCTCGAGCTCGGCCCGGGTGTGGCCCACACAGGTGAGATGGGCCATCGGGGTCATCGAGGTGTTCCGGAGGATGCCGGTCACGATCTCGTGGGTCTTCTCGCGGGTCGAGCCGCCAGCGCCGTAGGTCACCGAGACGTACGACGGCCCGAGTGGCTCGAGCTCCTCCAGCGCGGCCGTCAGCGCGATCTCGGCCGCGGGAGTCCGGGGCGGGAAGAACTCGAACGAGTAGCTCGGTCCCCGGGCGAGGATCTCGGAGATCTTCATGGCGCATGAGGGTACGCGACACTCACCCTCGCGTGGCCCGCCTCAAGCCCGAGCCCGGAACTCCGAGGTTCAGCCTTCACCACCACCGACGCCGCCGGATGCTGCGCGGCCACGGCTACTTCAAGCGCCTCGGACCGGGTCTGGTCACCGGAGCGGCCGATGACGACCCGTCGGGCATCGGCACGTACTCCCAGGTCGGAGCGGCATTCGGGTTCGCGCTCGTCTGGTCGACCATCGTCGTGCTGCCCATGGCGGCCGCGGTGCAGGAGATGGCGGCACGCCTCGGCCTGGTGACCGGACACGGTCTCGGAACCCTGATCAAGTCCCGCTTCCCCCGCTGGGTCCTTCTGGCGTGCGTCGTGCTCGTCGCGACCGCGAACACGTTCAACATCGCCGCGGACCTCGCTGCCATGGGTGCGTCGGCCGCGCTCGTCATCCCGCTTCCCCAGACGGTGCTCACCGTCATCATGGCGGCGACGATGCTCGCGCTCGAGATCTTCGTCTCGTACCACCGCTACGCGCGCATCCTCCGGTACCTCGCCGTGTCGCTCGGCGCCTACGTCATCGTGCTCTTCGCGGTCAACGTCGACTGGACGGCGGTGATCGAAGGCCTGATCCCATCGCTCGACGGAAGCCGGGGTGAGCTGGCGGCGCTCATCGCGATCTTCGGGACCACGGTGTCGCCGTACCTCTTCTTCTGGCAGGCGAGCGAGGAGGTCGAGGAGGCGGTCGAGCCGGGTGGCGCAGAGCCCGGGGATCCGGTCACGCCGGAGAACCTCGTTGCGATGCGGGTCGACGTGATCGGCGGCATGACGTCAGCCGTCACCGTGATGTTCGCGATCATCGTGGCGACGGGAGCGACGCTCCACACGAGTGGCATCACGACGATCTCCACCGCCGACCAGGCAGCCCGTGCGCTCAAGCCGGTCGCCGGCGATCTCGCGGGTCTCGTGTTCGCGATCGGCGTCGTCGGGCTCGGCCTCCTGGCGGTCCCGGTGCTCGCGGGTTCGACCGCGTACGCCACCGCAGAAGCGACCGAGCACCGGGAAGGGTTGTCGCAGCACTTTCGGGCCGCGCGTGGCTTCTACACCGTCATCATCGTCTCGATGATCCTCGGGCTCGCGCTGGATCTCGGCGGGCTCGACCCGATCCGCGGGCTCTACTACGCCGCGATCCTCAACGGCCTGACCGCGCCACCACTGATCGTCGTCATGCTCATCCTCGCCCGGTCCCGAAAGACGCTCGGCGAGCATCGCAGTGGTCGCATCTCCACCACGATCGTCGTGCTGACGATCATCGCCAGCGTCACGCTGCCGATCGCGTACCTTCTGCACTGACATGGACTTCACCCTGCACCAGGAGATCCCCGCGCCCGCCGACGCCGTCGACGCCGCGCTGGTGAACCCCGAGTTCCTCACGCGCATGGACGAGCTGCCCAAGCTCGGCTCGGCGGAGATCGTCACCAACGCGCGCGACGGCGACATCGTGAAGCTCCAGGTCCGCTACCTCTTCCAAGCCGACCTCTCGGCCGCCGTCACGCGCGTGGTGGACCCAGCCAGGCTCACGTGGATCGAAGACTCAACCTGCGATCTCTCGTCGCGCCTCACCACGTGCGTGATCCGCCCTGACAACTACGCCAACCTCCTCGAAGGAAGCTACGAAGCCACGATCTCCGTCACCGATGCGGGTTGTGTTCGGACGGTCAGAGGCAGGATCAAGGTTCGCGTTCCGCTGCTCGGCGGCAAGGTGGAGAAGGCGATCGTCGGCGGCCTCTCCGAGAACTCCGATGCGCAGACTGCGTTGTTGACCGAGTTCCTCAGCGCGTAGCGCCGCGAAACCGGCGGAGGCGCAGCGAGTTCGTGACGACGAAGACCGAGGAGAAGCCCATTGCCCCGGCGGCGATGACCGGGCTCAACAAGCCGAGGGCGGCGAGGGGGATGGCCGCGACGTTGTAGGCGAACGCCCAGAAGAGGTTGCCGCGGATCGTCGAGAGGGTCTTGCGGGAAAGCGCGATCGCGTCCGCAGCGGCCCGCAGATCGCCGGACACCAGGGTGAGGTCGCTGGCTTCGATCGCCACGTCCGTGCCGGTGCCGATCGCGATGCCGAGGTCGGCCTGGGCGAGCGCGGGTGCGTCGTTGACCCCGTCACCCACCACCGCGACGTCATGGCCCGCAGCCTGGAGCTCGCGCACCACGTCCACCTTCTGGCCGGGGAGCACTTCCGCCACCACCCGGTCGACGCCCACCGTGGCCGCGACTGCCTCGGCCGTGGCCCGGCGGTCGCCGGTGACCATGACCGTCTGGATGCCCAGTCGGTGCAGCGCCGCGATCGCTTCACCCGAGGTCGGCTTCACCGTGTCCGCGATGACGAACGCACCTCGGACCTGGCCGGCCCAGCCGGCAAACACCGTGGTGCGCCCTTCGCGCTCTGCTGAGGCGGCGACTTCGAGCAGCTCGGGTCCCGAGTCGCCAACCCATTCGAGTCGACCCACCAGGATCTCGGAACCGTCCACCACGGCGCGCACTCCGCGACCCGGCTCGTTGACGAAGGACGCCGGCGCGACAAAATCGATGCCTCGTTCGCGAAGGCCCTCGGCGATCGCGCGGGCGATCGGATGCTCCGACGCGTCCTCGGCCGAGCCGGCGAGGACGTTGAGTCGGATCTCATCTTCCCCCGGCGCGACGACCACGTCGACGAGCTGCATCCGGCCCGTCGTGATCGTGCCGGTCTTGTCGAGCACCGCGGTGTCGACTTGGCGCGTCGCTTCGAGGACCTCGCCGCCCTTGATCACGATGCCCAGCTGCGCGCCACGCCCCGTGCCGACCATGATCGCCGTCGGCGTGGCGAGCCCGAGCGCGCACGGGCAAGCGATGATCAACACCGCGACGGCCGCAGTGAACGCCTCGTCGGCCGCGTGGCCGGTGAGGAGCCACGCCGCGAGCGTGCCGAGCGCGATGAGGATCACGACCGGCACGAAGACGCTCGAGATGCGGTCGGCCAGCCGCTGCACCGGTGCTTTCGATCCCTGCGCCTCGGTCACCAGCCGGCTGATCTGCGCGAGCGCGGTCTCGCTCCCGACGTGCACGGCTTCGACGACGAGTCGTCCAGACGTGTTCAGCGTCGCGCCGAACACGGAGTCGCCGACCGCCACGTCGACGGGCACCGACTCACCCGTGAGCATGGAGACATCGACTGCGGACGCGCCGTCGACGACCCGGCCGTCCGTCGCGATCTTCTCTCCGGGGCGCACGACGAACCGGGCGCCCACCGAGAGCTCCTCAACCGGGATCTCGACGCCGCTCTCGAGCCGCGCGGTCTTGGCTCCCAACGCGAGCAGCGCGTGCAGCGCGTCACCAGAGCGGCGGCGTGCTCGCGCTTCGAAGTACTTGCCGAGCAACAGCAGCGTGATGATCGCGGCAGCGGTCTCGAAGTAGACGTGCGCGTTGCTGCCGGAGTCGCTGCCGACCTTCATCCCTGACGCGCTCGCACCGAGGAAGACGAGCGCGACCACCGACCACAGCCACGCGGACGTCGTACCCAACGACACCAGCGTGTCCATGGTCACCGCGCCGTGGCGGAGGTTGACCAACGTCGCCCGGTGGAACGGCCAGCCGGCCCAGAAGATGACCGGCGTCGAGAGGATCAGCGCAGCCCATTGCCACCCCGAGAACATCAGCGCGGGCACCATCGAGATCAAGATGACCGGGACCGCCAGAACGGCCGCGACGATCAGGCGCCGACGGACCGAGTCCTCGTCGGGATGGTCGTGGGCGTGGCCTGGTTCGATGTCGGGGACCGAGTACCCGAGGTCGGCGACCTTGGTGCGAAACGCGTCCGGACCGGTCGCGCCCTCGTCGTAGACGACGGTCGCGGTCTCGGTCGCGAGGTTGACCCGGCACTCCGTGACCCCGTCGAGGCCGGCGAGCCCGCGCTCGACCCGGCCGACGCACGAGGCGCACGTCATCCCGGCGATCGGGAGATCGATCCGCCGCGTCGCTCGGGCCTGGGTGCCCAGATCGCTCGCCGCCATTGCTTGCTCCTCGTTTCCGACCTTAGTAGTATACCCCCCTACCCTATATTCGACAACTGCGGAGCATTCCCGTGCGCGGTTACTCGATGCACAAGGACGACTACCAGCGCCGCCTGGCCCGGATCGAGGGTCAGGTCCGCGGCCTGGCCCGGATGATCGACGAGGAGCAGTACTGCATCGACGTCCTGACCCAGATCGCGTCGGTGACGCGCGCACTGCAGGGGGTCGGGCTCGGGTTGCTCGACGAGCACCTCGGGCACTGCGTGCGCGAGGCGACCGAACGGGATCCCGGCGAGGGTGACGCCAAGATCACCGAGGCCGTGACCGCCGTCGAGCGTCTGCTTCGCGCCTAGCTAGCCGACGAGGGCGCGCAGGGAGCTCCCCGAGGAGTCGCTCGCGACCAGAGCGATCGCGACTCCGACCATCACCAGCGTGGTCAGCACGATGTGGATCCAGGCGATGATCTGCGCGGCGCGCACCAGACCTTCGCCCGTGACCCGACCGCCCGAAGCGTCGATCTTGTTGCCCGCGACGTGGGCCAGCACGAGCGCAACGATCGCCGCGATCATCGGGCAGATGACCCACGACGCGATCGAGAGGATCAACGCGACGACCGCGGTCCCGTCGGTGTGAGGCGTCCCGTACGCCGCCGGCCCGGGCGCGAGCGGTGGACCCCATTGCGGCGCGGGGTTCGGCGAGGGCGGCGGTCCGGGGGGCGGTCCGGGCGGAGGTGCATACGACATGGCTTGCGCTCCTAACTCGATGAGATGAGCAACGCGAAGCCGAGGACGCTCAAGACGATCGAGACGACCGCGATGATGCGCGCCGCCTTGACCATCCCTTCACCAGTGAGCCGGCCACCCGAAGCGACGATCTTCTGCTGCGCCTGGTTCGCGAGCACCAGCGCGATGACCCCGCTGATGACGCCGCACACGAACAGCCCGACGATCGAGACCACCAACGCGGCGACGGCTTGCCCCTCGGTGCGCGGCGCCTCGTAGCCGTAGGCCGGTTGCCCGTAGCCCGGCGCGCCGTACGTGGGTGCGCCGTACCCGGGAGGAGGCGGGGGCGGTGGCGCCTGCCCGTAGGCCGGCGCAGGTTGCCCGTACGCAGGGGGCGCGTACCCCGGAGGAGGTGGTGGCGTGTACCCGGGCGGTGGCGGCGGGCTCGCGTACCCCGGCGGCGCAGGCGGCGGCGCGGCCGGTGCAGGCATGGGCGCAGCAGGTGGAGGGGTCGGTGGCGGCGGAGGTTCGGGCGGTTGCTGCGGAGACTCGTCGTCCATCGCGCCAATGTACGCCCGCCGGGTTGCGGTGTCGCGGTCCCTTCGCCCGCCGCGTAGGCCCGTGACAGACTCCTCGGATGCCGCCCGAGAAGCTCTCCTGGAAGCACCTCTACGACGAAGTGGTCACGTCGGGTCTCTGCACCGGATGCGCCGGATGCGTCATCGCGTGCCCGCACGACGTGCTCTCGTACAAGGACACCGAGGGCGTCTACAAGCCGTTCCAGATCGAGGACTTCGGCGGTCCCGCGGACTGCTCCCATGGCGACAAGGGCTGCACGTCCTGCACCCGGGCCTGCCCCCGCTTCCGGGCCTGGGAGCCGGAGGTGGACGAGTTCCTCTTCGGCCGCACCCGCGAACCCGAAGAGCTCTCCGGGATCTACAAGGACATCGTGCTCGCCAAAGCCAGCGACCCGGTGCTCCACGAGGTCGGCCAGGACGGCGGGCTCGTCTCCGCGATCCTCCTCTACTGCCTCGAGAAGGACATCATCGACGCCGCGCTCGTCTCCTACCTCGAGGGCGACGGCTCCACCTGGAAGGCGATCCCCGGCGTCGCCAAGACGAAGGACGACATCATCGCCTCGGCCGGAAGCCGCTACACGTACTCCGCGAACCCGATGGCGTACGCGGAGGCCGTGGAAGGCGGGGCAGAGCGCATCGCACTCGTCGGCATGAGCTGTCAGAGCTCGATGCCGCCGGTGATGAAACAGCGCAAGGCGGGCAAGGTCGCGCGCCGGCTCTCGCTCAACATCGGGCTCCTGTGCTCGAAGACGTTCGACGACGCGATCTTCGAGGAGCTGTTCGAGGCGAAGTACGGCCTGCACAAG
>JADGON010000289.1 GCA_017882945.1 Acidimicrobiia bacterium
CGGGCAGCCTCGGCGATCGTGTCGACCGTGCGGCGGACGTCCTCGTCATTGACCACGACCTCGACGCGCGACTTCGGAATGAACTCGATCGTGTACTCCGCGCCCCGGTAGTGCTCGGTGTGACCCTTCTGGCGACCGTGCCCCCGTACCTCGGTGAGGGTCATGCCGTTGACACCGAGCGTGTGGAGCGCGCTCACGACGTCATCGAACTTGTGCGGCTTCACAACCGCAGTGATCAGCTTCATGGTGAACCTCCGAAAATGGTCGGGTCAATCGACGGCAATGAGATGCCGGTGTTCGCGTCGCCCGCCGATGTCCCGTGGTCCGGCACCGGCGGGCGATCGCGAAATCGGGTTGTCCTAGGTGCCGGGCAAGACCGGCGTACCGGCGTCTTCGGTCTCCTCGAGGTCGTCCGACGAGTAGCTCTCCCGCTGGAGCACGAAGTCCGGGTAGCAGTAGGCGCCGAACTCCGGCATGTCGATGCCCTCGATCTCCGCCTCGCGGCTCACTCGGATCGACGAGTACCGCTTGACGATCGAGAAGATCACCCAGACGACTCCCCAGGCCCAGATGAACCCGACGATGCCGTCGACGACCTGCGCGCCGAGCTGGCCCGCGTCTCCGTAGAAGAGTCCCGAGACGTTGCCGGCGACGCCGTTCCACCCCGCACCGTAGGTGCCGTCGGCGAACAGCCCGACCGCCAGCACTCCCCAGAGCCCACACATGCCGTGCACCGAGATGGCACCGCACGGATCATCGATCTTGAGCACCTTGTCGAAGAACTCGACGCTGTACACGACGACGAAGCCGGCGATGATCCCGATGACGATCGCGGCCCACGGCGCGACGAACGCGCACGGCGCGGTGATCGCGACGAGCCCGGCGAGCATCCCGTTGCATGACATCGAGATGTCGGGCTTCCCCCACTTGGAGTACGTCCAACCCAACGCGATCACGAACCCTGCACACGCGGACAGGAGCGTGTTCACGGCGACGAGTCCGATGCGCAGGTCGGTCGCGCCAAAGGTGGAACCCGGATTGAACCCCATCCAGCCGAACACGAGGATCAACGTCCCGATGACGACGTAGCCCAGGTTGTGACCCGGGAACGCCCTCGGTGTCCCGTCCTTCTTGTACTTGCCGATGCGCGGGCCGAGCAGCATCGCGAGCGCAAGTGCAGCCCAACCTCCGGTGGCGTGCACGACGCCGGAACCGGCGAAGTCCACCGCTCCGTGGCCGAGGTCCATCGACGAGCCGAGCTTGGCCAGCCAACCACCGCCCCACACCCACATTCCGTAGACGGGATACACCAGGGCGCCCATCGCGATCTCGGCGAAGATGAACGTCCTGAAGTTGATGCGCTCGGCGATCGCTCCGATGATGATGTAGCCGGCGGTCTCCATGAACACGACTTGGAACAGGAAGAACGCCATCACACCCACGTCGTAGGAACCCCCGGTCTGCAGGAAGAACCCGTGGGTGCCGAGCAAGCCTGCGTTGCCGTGCCCGAACAGCCCGGTGAGCGGGGAAGTGCCGCCGAGGTTCGCGATGGGAGCGACGCCGCCGAATTGAAACGCGAAGCCACACGCGTAGTACGCGAGCAACGCGACTGCGAACGCCGCGATGTTCATCATCATCATGTGGCCGGAGTTTTTGGCTCTGGTGAGCCCGGTCACGAGAAACGCGAAGCCCACCTGCATGAAGAGCACCAGGAAGCCGGTGAGCAGCAACCAGGTGAAGTTGATCGAGACCCGGAGGTGCCCGGCTTCGTTGGACAGGGCATTGAGCCCGACTTGGGAGACCGGCACCTCCTTCTTCGCGATCGCCTGGGCGCTCAGGAAATCGGAGCTGTTGCCGGTCTTGGTCCCTCCTGCATCTCCCTTGTGGCTTGCGAACTGGCCGACTGCGATGAGAGCTACGAAGACGACCAGCGTCAACGCAAGAAACTTCTTGCCATTCGACATTCGATTGTCCTTTCCGCTGCACACGGACGCTGAGGGGCTGCTGCACACGAATGCGGCCCGACGGGCAACCTAAAGACGGTCGGGGTCGCCTATATCTCAAGAGTGTGACGGGCGTGTTAACAGCCTCTGAGGGCGCTGGACACCGGTTCTATGGTCTCGCCGTGGACCCGAACGCAGCCCGCCGCTTGATGTCGGTGGCGGTCCCCGTGGCCGCGGTGGCCGGGCTCGCCGCCGTGCTCGTCGTCGCCGAGGCGGACCTGACGGTCGCAGCGCTCTGCTTCGTTCCGGTCGTGGTCGGCTCGGCGCTCCTCGGCGCGTTCGCCGGCGGCGTGAGCGTCCTGGCCGCGTTTCTCGCGACGAACTACTTCTTCACACCGCCGCGTGGTTCGTTCGAGATCAGCAAGACGCAGGATCTCGTGGCACTCGTCGCATTTGCCGTCTCGGCTGCGGTCGTGAGCGCAACCGTCGCCCGGGTCAACCTCCTGCGCCGCCGCGCGGTGGCGCAGGGCCGGGAAGCCAGTGTGCGACTCGATCTCACGAACCGGCTTGCTTCAGGGGAGGACCCATGGCTGGTCGTTGCGTCGGCGAGCGCGAGCATGGAGGAGCTGTTCGGCTTCGAAGAGTGTCGAGCCGACCTCGATGCCCAAGGTCGACTCGAGGTGTTCACGACCCCGAGCGCGGATCTCCTCGCGCCCGAAGAGCGATCGCTCCTCGACGGGTTCGTGAACGGGTTGGCCGCGTCGGTGGATCGGGTTCGGCTCGCCCGCGAGGCGCGGACGGCACTCGATGCGGCTGAGGTCGAGCAAGCGCGCGCGGGCTTCCTGGCGGCCATGACCCACAACCTCCGGACGCCGCTCGCGTCGATCGGCGCCGCGGCATCGGTGCTGCTCGATCCCGCCGCCGCGCTCGAGCGCCCGAAGCGGGTCGAGCTCCTCGAGACCGTCCGCGGCGAGGCCGATCGACTCGACCGGCTCGTGACCAAGGTGTTGCTGCTCGCTCGCATCCAGGCCGGCAACCTGCGTGTGGATCCGGATCCGGTCGAGGTCGAGGAGCTGGTCCAAGCCGCGGCCAAGCGGGTCCGCCTCCTCGGCCTCGGTCGCGTCCACCTCTCGAGCACGGACGACCTGCCTTCGGTGCTGGTCGACCCGGCGCTCATCGAGGTGGCGCTGGTCAACGTGCTCGAGAATGCGCTCCGGTACTCGAGCCCCGAGACGATGGTGGAGATCGAAGTCACAAGCGATCGGGACCACGTCAGCGTGAGCATCGTGGACCACGGTCCCGGGGTTCCGGCCGACGAGCGTGAGCGGGTGTTCGATCAGTTCGCACGGGGTACCGGTGTCGACGATCCTGTGGGCGCGGGCATCGGCCTTGCGATCACCCGCGAGTTCGTCCAGGCTCACGGCGGACGGTGTTGGATCCAGGAGACTCCGGGTGGAGGTGCAACGGTGGTGGTGACGCTTCCCATTGCGACGGCGCCGGCATGAGCACGGTGCTGGTGGTCGAAGACGACGCCGCGCTCCGGGGAGCGTTGCGGGCGAGCCTGCGCGCGCGGCATCTCCAGGTGCTCGAAGCCGGCACGGGAGAAGAGGCGCTCCAGGTCGCGGCGCGCGAGCACCCGGACCTCGTGCTGCTGGACCTCGGGTTGCCCGGGATCGACGGCATGGATGTGTTGCGGACGCTCCGCGAATCGGGGGAGACCCCGGTCGTCGTGCTCACCGTGCGCGACACGCAGGTGGAGAAGGTCATGGCGCTCGACGCGGGCGCGACCGACTACATCACCAAGCCGTTCAACACCGAGGAGCTCTTGGCGCGGATCCGCGCCACGTTGCGCTCTCGCGAGGCGCGTCCACCCGAAGCGCACGTGCTGCGATTCGAGGAGCTCGAGATCGATCTCGAGCGCCGACGGGTGCTTTCCGAGGGTCACCCGGTGCGGCTGACACCGATGGAGCTTGCGCTCCTGGAGCTGTTCGTGAACAGCAAGGGTCGGCTGCTCACGCACGAGTACCTCCGTGCTCGCCTTCGCGCCCCCGGTGACGATCGTCAGGTCTCGCTGCGTGTCCACGTACGGCACCTGCGCCAGAAGCTCGGAGACGCGAGCGCCTATCCGCGACTCATCGGGACCGAGCCCGGTCTCGGCTACCGGTGGCTCCTGGAAGACGGCGTGCCGACGGGCGCCTGAGCCGGCTCGCGCAACGGCCGGTGGGGATCCCACCGGCCGTACGCCCGTGTGCAGCGGAATGAGTGTGCCTCCGGGGCACGACGCCACGAAGGTTGGCTGGTGGAGATTTCGCGGTGCGCGCATATCGGTGAACGGGTCGAGACCGGTACCTGACGCCTCGCTGAATCTTTCCTCTGCAGAGATGCCCTCGTACAATCCGGGCGGGGGTAGCGGGGATGAGAACGGGTGCACTGATCGCGATCGTGATCGTCGCGGGGTTCGTGGTGGCGTTGCCCGTGCTGCTCTGGGGTCTCGGCGACGTCGCCAAGATCCCGGGTGGCGTGTGGCGTCACGCGGCCGAGCGGCCGCGCCATCAGTGGCGCATCGGCATGGTGAGCGCGTACGTGCTGGGCGGCTGGCCGGCCATCGTCGCGGTGCTGATCTGGCGGCGCAGCCGGGAGCGCTCCGATCTGCTCGCGGAGTGGGCGGACCTCAGCCTCCGCAAGCGGAACTCCCGGCGCCGGGCCGTCACGCCACGTGCAGCCGCGGAGCCGGCGATCGTGCTGGCTGACTACGAGGATCCGTCGCCGCGCCAGCCCGGACGAGCCGACGCGTAGGGTTGGGCATGGCCCGAGCCTTGCGCATCGAGGTGCTGATCGGGCTCGTGGTCCTGGGCTACCTCGTCGGGTTGCCGTTTCTCCTGTGGCTGATCCAGGACGGGCGGACCATCTCCCGGCGGGTGTGGGCCGCCTGCGGTCGGCGGCGGAGCCGTTGGGAGCAGCAGATGGTGCTCGGCTACGCGATCGGTGGCTGGCCCGCGGTCGCCCTGGCGTTGTCGTGGCGCCGGGGCCGGCTCCGCCACGAGCTGCGCAGCGAGCGTGCCGTGGAGCGTGAGCGGGGCCGCTACTGAGACCGGGCGCGTTGGGCCAGCTCCCAGCCGTACCAGAACAGGAACCCGAAGCAGGCGAGCGCCACGACCTTGGGCGCACCGATGCCGTCCTGGATCGTCGAGATCACCTCGGCTCCGAGGCCGATGATCGACACGAGCATCAGCACGATGCCCCGGCTCCGTTCTCGCATCCTCGCCCTTCTCACCTCGACCGACTGGGTGCCCGGGCAGGCCGCCGAGCGCATTGCCGAGTTCGTCCCGCTTTGCTCTCAACCCCGGGCGATCCGGTGCCGATGATGGCGGAGCGTGGCTGGGTCACATCCGGAGGACAACTTCATGGCATTGCAGATCATTGGTGTACTCGCGATCATCGGGCTCGTCGTTCTTCTCGTGGTCATGCGCAAGCGCGATGCCGCCGGGGTGAAGACGACCAAGTCGTCCAGCCGGATCTGACCCGAGGGGCGGGGGTTCGTCAGCGCCACTCGTCGCGCACCAGGGAGAACACGACCGCGTCGTGCGAGGTTTCGCCGACGCGCAACCGTCGGCGCAAGACGCCCTCGCGGACGGCACCGACCCGTTGGGCGACGCGTTGGCTCCGCGCGTTTCCCGTCGCCACGAGGATCTCGATCCGGTCCAGGCCCAGCTCGTTGAAGCCGAAGCCGGCGGTGAGGGTCGCCGCGCGGGTGGCGGCACCCCGACCGGTCGCCGGGGTGCGGAGCCAGTAGCCGAGGTTGGCCCACCGGTTCTGGCGATCGAGGGCGTTGAGTCCGGTGGTGCCGAGCAACGTCCCGCTCGCGCGCTCGACGATCACGAACGGATACTCGGTGTCGTTCGCCCATGCCTGCTCGGTCAAGCGCACCCACTCGGCCGATTCCGTCCGCGAGTAGTCGGGGTGGCACCAGGCCATCCAGGGCAAGGTCTCCGGCAGCGACTCCCGGACCCCGGCATAGATCGCGTCGATGTCGCGCTCCGTGGGGGGTCGCAGCTCCACCTCGTCGTCGACCAAGGTCCGCGGAGCCGCCATCGCGTCCGTTCTAGCCCACTGTCGCTGACGCGCTCGGGGATTTGATCCGGTCGGTCGCGACTGAGGAGAGAGCGGTATCCTCCGCTCATGGCCGATCAGGCGCAGTTTGCCGAGCTCGCGATGCCGTACATGTCGGCGTTGTACTCGGCCGCGCTGCGCATGACGCGCAATCCCACCGACGCGGAAGACCTCGTCCAGGAGACCTACCTCCGGGCGTACCGCGGGTTCCCGGGCTTCAAGGAGGGAACCAACCTCAAGGCCTGGCTCTACAAGATCCTCACCAACACCTACATCAACTCGTACCGGGCGAAGAAGCGCAGGCCCGAGCAGGTCGAGCTGGACGACGTCGAGGACTTCTACCTGTACAAGCGCATCGGCGGGCTCGAGGCGGTCGAAGCCGACAAAGGACCCGAGATGGAGGTCCTCGACTCGATCCCCGACGAGACCGTGAAGAAGGCGCTCGAAGATCTGCCCGAGCAGTTCCGGATGGCCGTGCTGCTCGCAGATGTCGAGGGTTTCTCCTACAAGGAGATCGCCGAGATCATGGATGTTCCGATCGGTACGGTCATGAGCCGGCTGCATCGGGGAAGAAAGCAGCTTCAGAAGCGGTTGTGGGACCTGGCCGAGGAACGTGGTCTCGTCCCGAGTGGTTCTTCTTCAGGGGGATAGGTCGGGGGACTGACGGACATGGATTGCGAAGGCGCGGTACCCCGCGTGTATCACTACCTCGATGGTGAGCTGACGGTCTGGAAGCGCCGGGCCATCACTCGGCATCTCGACGAATGCCCGCCGTGTGCGCAGGGCTTCTACTTCGAGATCGAGATCAGGCGGGTCATCGCCACCCGGTGCCGGGACGAGGCGCCCGAGGCACTGCGCCGTCGGATCGCCGACGCGCTCGGCGAGGCGTAGAAGCCGCGAGTTCACCCTCCCCGGAGCCTCCGCCCTACGATGCACGGGTCGTCCGTCGAGCCGGTGCGGGAGCCCAGGTGAAGAGCGCGATTCAGAAGGCCACGGTCGCCGGGACGCTGGCGCTGACCCTGCTGGTGATCACGGCCAGCCCCGCGGTGGCGAGCAGCGGTGCGACGCTGGCCGTTGCGAAGCCGTGGCACTACTGGATCGCCTACGTCCTCGTGGCGAGCGCCCTCGGCATCGTTCTCATCGGACTGCCGATCGGGTACTACCTGCGGGTCTACCGCCTGAAGCATCCGCGCCGCTAAGAGCTGCTCATGGCGACCCCGATCCCGGCAACGACGCGCACCACCCCGGAGCCAGTCGACTGGGGTTTCGCCGAGAAGGTCGCTCGCCGGATCGCGGGCCGGGAGCCGATCGCGACCTCCTATCTCGGGGTGTCGCTGCAACGTGACTTCGAGTCCGTGACGGTCCAGGCGGAAGCTGCGGTGACCGAGCTGACCGGGCTCCGTCCACCGAGCCCGGCGGTCGCGAGCGTGCTGGATCGCGGCGGGTGGGTCGGTGCGAACGTCGCATCCATGCGCAGCCTGCTGGCGCCGTTCAGCGAGCGCGTCGGCGCGCGCATGGCGACCAGCCCGGTCGCGCCGGTGGGCCGGCGGGTCGCAGGAGCCGAGCTCGGCTTCCTGCTCGGCTACGTCGCGCAACGGGTGCTCGGTCAGTACGACCTGCTCGTGCCGGAGGACTCGTCGATGTCGATCTCCGACGACGCGGTCTACTACGTCGGCCCCAATGTGCTCGGCCTCGAGAAGCGCTTCGCCTTCCGACCGCGCGACTTCCGCTTGTGGATCGCGTTGCACGAGCTGACCCACCGCGCCCAGTTCACCGGCGTCCCCTGGTTGCGGGCCTACTTCCTCGGCCTGGTGGGAGAGCTCGTCGGTGGGGTGGAGCCAGACCCGAAGCGGCTGCTCGGTGCCGTCGCCCGCGCGGTCGACGAGATGCGCCAGGGTCGCAACCCGATTGACGAAGGCGGGATGGTCTCGCTGTTCGCGTCACCCGAGCAGCGCGAGACGCTGGCGCGCGTCCAGGCGCTGATGTCGTTGCTCGAGGGTCACGGGAACGCGGTGATGAACCGGCTCGGGGCGGATCTGGTCGACGGCCAGGCGCGCATGGCGCGCGTCCTGTCGGCTCGCCGCAACACTCGCGGCGCGACGGCGTTGTTGCACCGGTTGCTCGGCCTCGAGCTCAAGATGAAGCAGTACGAGCTCGGCGAGGCGTTCGTGGACGCGGTGGAGCGCGAAGCCGGCTTCCACGCGATCGACCCTGCGTGGCAGAGCCCCGAGATGCTGCCCACGCTCGACGAGCTCTCCGCGCCGCTGACCTGGCTCGCCCGGGTCGACGGCGCGACCCTCGCGACGCGGTAGGGGGGATCCGCCGTGCCGGCACTGCGGCTCGAGGGTGTGGCACTGGACGGTCTCATCGCTCCGGTCGTGGTCGCGTGCTCGGGGGGCGCGGACTCCCTCGCACTGCTGGTGCTCGCGGCCGAGGCGGAGCTTCGTCCGATCGCCGTGCACGTGGACCACGGTCTTCGGCCTCGGAGCGAGCGCGATGCAGATGTCGTGCGCCACGCCGCGGGCGTGCTCGGCGTCGACACGCGCTGCGTCCGGGTGGACGTCGCGCCGGGGGGCAACCTCGAAGCGCGAGCGAGAGACGCTCGCTACGCCGCGCTCGAGTCGGCGCGCGCCGACCTCGGCGCGACCGCGGTGCTCGTCGCTCACAC
>JADGON010000044.1 GCA_017882945.1 Acidimicrobiia bacterium
CCCCTCGACAACTTCACACGTGGGTCGGTACCCGCTCACGGGCCGCCCGAAACCGGGCGACCCGTGAACGGCCGGGGTCCGTCAGGCGGGCGCGCCCTTGGTCAGGGTGACGGTCGCGTGGTGGCTGTTGCCGGACGAGTCGGTCCAGGCGACGGTGACCTTGTCGCCGGGGTGGTACGAGTCGAGCGCAGTGCGGAGGTCGCCGATCGAGCGGATCGAGGTCTTCCCGAGCGCGGTGATCGTGTCACCGGCCTGCATGCCGGCGCTCGCGGCCGGCGTGTCGGAGCCGACGTCGGAGATCGGTGCTCCCGAGGTGTCGCTCCCGCTGCCGTTCGACCCGAGCGGGCTGTCGGACGAGGCGTCCTGGAGCACGACACCGAGCAGGGCGCGGTCGCCGATGTGCGCTCCATTCGACGAGTCCCCGCTCTTGATCTCCGCAACGATCTTGAGCGCGGTGTTGATCGGGATCGCGAAGCCGGTGGTGCCGGCTCGATATCCGAACTGGCCCGAGCCGGCATCGGCCGCGGTGTTCATCCCGATGACCTTTCCGGAGCCGTCCACGAGCGCGCCGCCCGAGTCTCCGGGCTGGATCGACGCGGCGATGCGGATCATGTCGGAGAGGGTCTCCTGGTCGAGGCCGTCACCCGCGGTGACCTTCTGGTGCAACGCAGTCACCGATCCCGCCACTGCCGACGGGGTGCCGAACCGACCGAGCGCGTTGCCGATCGCGACGACCGCGTCGTTCTTCGAGACGGAGGCCGCGGACGCGGCGCTGATCGCCTTCATGCCGGACGCGTTGTCGAGCTTGATCAAGGCGACGTCGTCACCGATGTCGTAGCCGAGGACCTTCGCGGTGTAGGTCTTGCCGGTGATGCCGACTTCCACCTGGATCTTCGTGGCGCCGTCGATGACGTGGTTGTTCGTCAGCACTTCGCCGGAGGACGTGAGCACCATGCCGGTGCCCGCGGCCTCGGAGCCTCCCGAAAGGGTGCTCGCGATGTTGACGATGGCCGGGTTCACCTTGGACGCGATCTTGTTGACGTCGATGTTGACGTTGGCTCCGGACCCGGACGACGAACCGTCGTTGGAGGATCCGAATCCGTTGGAGCCACCACCGTTCGACGACGAGCCGCCGTTGTCGAACCCGGAGCCCGGGTTCACGAAGCTGGAGGTGGCCGGGGACGTCGAGGAATTGTTCGACACGGCCACCCCGATCGCGGCGCCGGCCGCACCGGCCAGCAGCGCGACGACTCCGACGAGGGCGAGCACGACGGGGGTGCGCCGCGAGCCGGCGGTCGAGGGAGCCCCGGCCGCGGAGGCAGCGCTCGGCCACGGGAGAGGTTCGTGGGGCGGGGGCGGCGGGACGGGTTGGGCCGTCGGCCAGGGCAGCGGCTCCTCCGGTGCCTGGGACGCGAGGGGATCCCGGGACGGCTGCGGGCCCTGGGGCTCCTCCGGCGGGCGGGAGGTCGGCCAGGGCGGCGGGACCGGCGGCTGGGGGTTCGTGGGGTCTGAGTCGCTCATTCGGCTCTCCGGGATCAGGTCGCACCATCGGCTCGCGGGGCGGGAGCCGAAGCCGGTCTCCCGGCATGAGTGTGACGACGACCGGACCAGATTCCACCACCAGTCTGGGACTGAGGTGTGAACGGACGGTGAGTGGGTTGGGATCGTGCCAAGATTCTCGGAGCAACCCCCCGGGCCAACGTGGCTCGGGGGCTCGCGCGCGTCCATGACCGAATCCTCTTCGTCGATCGCGGCCGAGCAGGCCTATCTCGATCACGCGCACGCCTGTCTGGCGGCGATGCGCGCTCGCGCCGCGCGCAACGTGGAGATCGGCGAGCGCCGGGCCCGGGAGGAGCCGAGCGTCGACACCTCGCGGCTCCTCCAGGAGCTCGAGCACCGGCTCGCCTCGTTGGCCGACTCCCCGGTGGCCCTGGCGTTCGGTCGCCTGGACGAGGACCGGGGCGACCGGTTCTACGTCGGCCGACGTCACATCGAGGATGCCCGCGGCGAGGCCGTCGTCGTCGACTGGCGGGCGAACGTCTCCGTGCCCTTCTACCGCGCGACGTGGGCCGACCCGATGGGCATCGATCGGCGCCGGCGCTTCGCGCTCGACGGTCGGGAGCTCGTCGGATTGTTCGACGAGGACTTTGCCGACCCGGACTCCGAGGGCGCCGGCGGTGGTGGGGGTGTGCCGGATCCGCTGCTCGCCGAGCTCGAGCGCGCGCGTACCGGTGAGATGCGCGACATCGTCGCGACGATCCAGGCCGAGCAGGACGAGGTGATCCGCGCGCCGTTCGGCGAGTGCCTTGTGGTGCAGGGCGGACCGGGCACCGGCAAGACCGCAGTCGGACTGCATCGAGCTGCGTTCCTGCTCTACGAACACCGTGAGCGACTGGCGCGCGAGCGCTTGTTGGTCGTCGGGCCGAACGTTCTCTTCCTCCGCTACATCGCGCAGGTGCTGCCGTCCCTGGGCGAGACCGCGGTCACCCAGACGACGTTGCCCGGGTTGCTCGAATCGCGGTTTCGCGTTCGTGGCACCGATGTCGCCGACGTTGCCGCGCTCAAAGGGGACGCGCGGATGGCGAGGGTCATCGCCAATGCCGCGCGCGACGCCGTCGCCACCGTCGCGCCCGACGAGGTCGTGCTACGGGTCTCCAGCACGACGGTGCACATCCGGCCGGTGGACGTTCAGGGCGCGCTCGACGCGGTCCGGGTGCGGGAGCAGCCGCTTCGAGCGGGTCGAGAGCAGCTGCGCGGCCGGCTGGCGCAGCTCGCGCTGGCTCGGTACACCGAATTGCGGCCGTCAGCCGACGAGGAGGAAGTCGCGGGTGCGCTGCGGAGCGGCAAGGAGCTCCGCGCGGCAATCGACCGGCTCTGGCCGGTGCCGAGCGCGGCGGTGCTGGTGCGGAAGGTCCTCGGCAATCGACGGGTGCTGGCGGCCGCGGCCGACGGCGTGCTCGACGCCGACGAGCAGGCCCGACTCCATCGCCGACCGAGCCGGAAGCTCGCCGAGGAGCAATGGACGCGGGCGGACCTCGGTCTGCTCGACGAGGCCGAGTGGGTGACGAACGGACCGCCGCGCACGTTCGGACACGTCGTCGTGGACGAGGCACAGGACCATTCGGCGATGGAGCTCCGGCTCCTCGCTCGCCGGAGTCCCGACCGCTCGATGACGATTCTCGGCGACCTCGCGCAGGCGACGGTGACGGGCGCGCAGACTCGATGGACGGACGCGCTCGCGGCGATCGATGCGCCGCACGGTCGCGTTGCGGAGCTCGAGCTCGGATACCGCGTCCCCGCTCCGGTGCTCGACTTCGCGAACCGGCTGCTCCCGATCGCGGCTCCGGGCGTGCTCCCGAGCCGGTCAGTGCGCCCGGCCGGTGACCCGCCGACGATCCGCGCGTGCGCGAGCGCCGAGATCCCGGAGGCGACCGCCGCCGCGGTCGCGGCCCAACGGGACGAGGGTCGGTCGGTCGGCGTGGTTGCGCCCGAGCCGCTGCTCGACCTGGTCGGTGACGCGCTCCACCGCGGGGGTGTCGAGTTCACCGACGGCCGCCGAGTCGCGGGTCTGAGTGACGGCGTCACCTTGATCCCGCCCGATGCGGCGAAAGGCCTCGAGTTCGACGCGGTGATCGTCGTGGAACCGAGCGCGATCGCCGAGATCGGCGACCACGGTCTCCGCCTCCTCTACATCGCGCTGACCCGCGCCGTGCGGACCCTCACCCTCATCCACTCGACCCCCCTTCCTCAACCCCTGCGGTAGCGGGGGAGGACTTCGAAGCGTCAGTGGGCGGGGACGTCGAAGGGAGGTGGGGCGATGGCGATCGCCCGGACGAGCACGTCGTTCACGCTCACGGGCTGGGCCGTGAACGCGGCCAGCAGCCGCTCGGCGAGCGCGTCGACCTCCGCGGGTGCGGCTTCGGCCGCGTTGGCGGCGGGCTGGCCGAGCCAGCGGAGGTGCATCGCATCGGTGCGCTCGATGCGCTTCGCGGCGACGAGTGCGAGCGCGACCACGTGCTTGCACGTCCCCCGGCGGTGCTCCGCCGCGTACGGGCAGTCACAGCTCCACCGGATCTTCGTGACGACCGCGGGCGCGGGGCGCTGGGGAACCGTCAGCTCGACGCGGTACCGCTGGTCACCCGAGCCGCGCACCCGAGCGCGGATCCGTCCCGCGCTGACCCGGAGCTCCGAGACCCGGTTGCGCTTCGCGTAGCCGGTACCCCGACCGAGCACCGCGGCCGAGGTGTGGCGCAGCACCGCTTCCTGGAGCGAGTCGGCCAGGCGCTGCGCGCCTTCGCTCGCGGCCGGCGGCTCGTCCGCCCGACCCGGCACCGGGGCCTTGGCCGGGGCGTTGCCCTTCGCCTCCCCGGAGCGGGACCGCCGGCGGGACCGGCGGCGCTTCGACGGCCGGGAGATGACGTTCGGGTCGCTGATCGAGTTCGGATCGCGCGGCAGCTGGTTGGGATCGAGCCGGTTGGGGTCGTTCACACGAGTCCTCCGGCGCGGTCCGCGTCGAGCTCGACCAGCGCGGCAAGCGCCGCGTCGTCGAGCTCGCTGATGAGCTGCTCGGGCGACGACGCGACGACCGCCTTCGCCAGGGTGCGCTTCTGGTCCAGCAGGTCGGCGATGCGCTCCTCGAGGGTGCCCGGGCAGACCAGCGTGTGCACGACGACGCCTCGGGTCTGACCGATGCGCCACACCCGGTCCGAGGCCTGGTCCTCGACGGCGGGGTTCCACCAGCGGTCGAAGTGGATGACGTGGTTGGCGCGCACCAGGTTCAAGCCGGTGCCACCGGCCTTCAGCGAGACGCAGAGCACCGGCGGGCCACCCTCGGCGCTGAAGCGCGCGACGGCCTTGTCGCGAGCCGCGCGCGCCATCTTGCCGTCCAGGTTCTCGACGCCGACGTCGAGCTCGGTGCGCAGGTGGTCCGCCACCCGGCGCAGGAAGGTCGCGTACTGGCTGAACACGACGACGGCTTCACCCTCGTCGATGATCTCCTGGGCCAGCTCGACGAGGCGGTCGAGCTTCCCGGAGCGGCCCTCGAGCACGCTCGTGCCGTCGTCGTCGGTGATCGTGGCCGGGTGATTGCAGATCTGCTTGAGCTTGGTGATCCCTGCGAGCACCTTGCCGCGGCGCTTCATGCCGGTTGCGTCGGCGACATCCGAGCGCATGTCGTCGACGACGGCCTGGTAGAGCGCGGCCTGCTCCCGGGTCAGCGTGCAGTCGTCCCGAACGAGGATGCGCTCGGGCAGCTCGTCGGCGATCCCCGGGTCGGCCTTGTGCCGGCGCAGCACGAACGGCGCGATCCGCTTGCGCAGCGCGGCGAGTGCGTCCGCCCCCGCCGCGGTGCCGACGTAGTCGGCGTAGCGGTTCTTGAACTGGGACTGCGTGCCGAGCAGGCCCGGGTTGGCGAACGACATCAGGCTCCACAGCTCGCCGAGATGGTTCTCGACGGGGGTGCCGGTGACGACGAGGCGGTGCGTGCCCTTGAGCTTCCGGGCCGCCTTCGTGGTCGCGGTGGTCGGGTTCTTGATCGCCTGCGCCTCGTCGAGGACGACGCGGTGCCACTCGATCTCGCGCAGCGGCTCGTCCCGGCGCATCACGCCGTAGCTCGTCACCACGACGTCCGCGGTGCCGATGTAGCCGGCGGGGTCTTCGCGACCGGACCCGTGGTGCAGCACCATGCGCAGCTTCGGCGCGAAGCGCTCGGCTTCGCGCAGCCAGTTCGACACCACGGACGTCGGCGCGACGACCAGTGTCGGGGTCTTCGGCTTCTTCTTCGACGCGAGGTCGTAGGCGATGATCGCGAGCGCCTGGGCGGTCTTCCCGAGGCCCATGTCGTCTGCCAGAATGCCCCCGAGCCCGTTTGCCTCCAACCAGGCGAGCCACGCGAGCCCGTCCTCCTGGTAGTGCCGGAGGGTCGCGGTGATGGCCTTCGGCGTCTTGACCTTCTCGGCCGGCTTCGGCTTGAACTCGCCGGCCAGCGCGCGGCCGACCCAGCCGGACACGGCATCGACATCGATCTCGTCGGCGGTGGCTGCGAGGTCGAGCACGTCCGCGGTGGACTGGTTGCCTTCCGCGACGCGCTTCGTGAACTCGAGCGTCGCGGCGCGCGTCTCCTCGTCGATGCGCAGCCAGCGACCACGAACCGCGACCAGCTCGCCGCGAGCGCGTGCGAGCACCTCGAGCTCTTCGGCGGTGAGCGGGTCACCGTCCACGAGCACCTCGCCGGTCAGCGCGAGCGTCTTCGCGTCCAACCCGGCCGAGTTCCCGGTGATCGTCACCCGGCGCACGAGCGATGTGTCCGGCAGGAGCGCCGAGGGGAGATGGACCGTGATGCCCGCCGCGTCGAGCGCGCCGATGCCGTCCTCGAGCAGCGCCGCGACCGCGCCGGGGGAGATGACGAGCTGATCGGCCGGGTTCTCGGGGAGCTCGGACCACGCTCGCCGGGCGATGTCCCACTCGCAGGCGAGCAGGGTGACCGCGTCGTGGGGGGACGTGCCGAGCAGGTCGGCGGTATCGGGTCCGAGGGGAGGCAGGACGACCGATGGATCCGTGAGGGACTCGAAGCGGGGGAGGAGCAGGAAGTGGCCGTCGAGGTCATCCGGGGCGCTGATGTGGAAGCGGAGTCGGGCGCCGGCGCTGGCGCGTGCCGTGACCTGATCGGCCCACCGGTGCACCTTGGGCTCGGGTGCCGCGCTGTTCAGCGGTGGGGGACCGAGCCGTGCCGTCGCGAGCTCGGCGACCGCAGTGGCGAACCAGCCGTGCAGGACCTCGTCCGGGTCCCCGTCCGCGACGGCTTCGGACGCCGGGAACCACACCTTGCCGATGCGCCCGGCGGATTCGATGCCCGGCGCGGGCCGCCACGACCAGGTCCGCTCCGCGGTGTCGGTCGCCAGGTCGGGGACCAGCTCGCCGAGCGTGGTGAGCTCGACGGCTTCGACGATGAGCGCGGCGACCGCCGTGACGGTGACGTCCACGCTCGGGCGGCTGCGCACCAGCCAGTCGACGAAGCGGAGCGAGCCGACGACCGGGGCGCCCCACCAGAGGCCGCTGCTGCCGTCGTCGAGGAGGACCGGGACGGAGCGCGCGGCGCCGATGTCGATCCCGGCGTCGTCCGCGGGCGCGGCGAGCAGCGCTTCGGTCGGCGCGCAGAGGAACAGCCGGCCCTCGACGATGCGCACCGTGAGGGGTGCCGCCGACGCCGCGTGTGCGCTGCTTCGGGTGGTCGCCGTGCCAGTGGTGACGGCCATACGTCCTGTCTCGTAGGTCCGGTGCAGTGGGATCAGGTGTCCCAGAGGGTCTGTGCGACGATTGCCGCACTGTGCACCGTGAGCTCCGAGTGAGCTCCGGGGTGCTGGCCCGACCAGGGCCACGTGGTGATTCGTAGGGGTAGTGACGCCGCCGATCCCGAGTGCCTACAAACCCGCAACGGCGTGACCGCAGGATATCACCCCTTCGGGGCAGACTCCGTCGATGGGTGACCGTCCGTTCCCGCCGGGCTTCTTCGATCGGGCCGACCCGGCGAGCGACGACGAGTTCTATGCCCCGACGCGGCTGGTCACCCACATTGACGACCGCGCGATCGAGGCCGTCGGCGCCCTCTACGAGGAGCTCGGGATCGACGGTGAGGTGCTCGACCTGATGGGGTCGTGGGTATCGCATTTCCCGGCGCCGCCCGCCCGTCTGACGGTGCTCGGGATGAACGCCCGCGAGCTCGAGGCCAACCCGATGGCCTCCGAGACCGTGGTGCACGACCTGAACGCGGACCCGCGGCTTCCCTTGGCCGACGAGTCGTTCGACGCCGCGGTGTGCTGTGTCTCGGTGGACTACCTCGTGCATCCCGTCGAGGTGTTCGCCGAGGTCGCGAGGGTGCTGCGACGGGGCGGGCCGTTCGTGTGCACGTTCTCGAATCGGTGCTTCCCGACGAAGGCGATCAGCGGCTGGCTGTACGCGAACGACGAGCAGCACGTCGAGATCGTGACCGACTACTTCCGTCGGGCCGGCGGTTGGGGCGAAGCCGTCGCCGACCGGCGCACGCCGGCGTCGCATTCCGGCGACCCGCTGTTCGCGGTGTGGGCGTTCCGGTCCGCGTCGGTGGCGCCGTCGTGGGCTGGCTGCGAGACTGCGCCGCATGGAGGCTGACACCCAGGCCAAGGCCGACGCGGCGGCTGCCGCGCTGCAACACGACATGGAGCTGCTCGAGCACGAGGCCGCCAAGGCCGGCAAGACGCTGGCGCGCAAGCTGGCACCGGCGATCGCCGCGCTTCTCGTGCTGGTGCTCGTCGCGTGGCTGCTTGGCCGGCGCAGCCGCAACCGCGGGTAACTAGCGTTTCGGGTCGGGGCCGCCGGGGTGGCGCGACGAGCGCAGGGCCCGGTAGACCGAGTCGGGGGTGAGCGTGCCGCGGTAGTGGGCGCCGTCGTACACCGCGACGAAGCCGTCGTCCTCGAGCAGGATCGCAGCGAGCGCTTCTTCGAGTGACCGGCCCGCTGGGACCGTCACCACGGGTTGTGCGCGGTCGGCGACGAGGCCGTCACCCGATGCATGGCGCTGACGGATCGCCCGGCACGTTCCGTCGGTCCCGGGGATCACCGCGAACGTCGTGTCTGCCCGGTCCATCGCGGCGCGTGCGTCGGCGAGCGGTGTGCCGGCGTCGACCGTCGGCGGGTGCTCGAGCTCGTTGTCGGTGATCGGCATCACCTTGAGCCGCTTCAAGCCCCGGTCGGCACCGACGAAGCCCGCGACGAACTCGTTGGCAGGGTTGCCCAGGATCTCGGCGGGTGTGTCGTACTGGGCGAGAACGCCGCCGACCTCGAGGATGGCGATCCGGTCGCCCATCTTCACGGCTTCGTCGATGTCGTGCGTGACGAACACGATCGTCTTCGCGATCTCGCGCTGGATGCGCAGGAACTCGTCTTGCAACCGGGCCCTCGTGATGGGGTCGATCGCGCCGAACGGCTCGTCCATGAGCAGCACCGGCGGGTCCGCGGCGAGCGCGCGGGCCACGCCCACGCGCTGGCGCTGCCCCCCGGAGAGCTGGGCGGGGTAGCGCCCGCGGTAGGTCCCCGGGTCGAGACCGACCAGCTCGAGCAGCTCGTCCACCCGGGCTTTCGTCCGGTCGCGGCTCCACCCGAGCAGGTGGGGGACCGTAGCGATGTTGGTGCCGATCGGCTGGTGTGGGAAGAGGCCGACCTGTTGGATGACGTAGCCCATCCGCCGGCGCAGCTCGACGGGCTTGGCGTCGGTGACGTCCTCGTCGCCCAGGAAGATGCGTCCGCTCGTCGGCTCGATCAGCCGGTTGATCATCCGCAGCGTGGTGGTCTTGCCACAACCGGATGGGCCGACCAACACGCAGATCGCGCCCTCGGGCACGGTCAACGACAGCTCGGTGACCGCGACGTTCCCGTTGGGAAAGCGCTTCGTGACTGAGTCGAGACGGATCACGGCAAGGTCCGGTTCGGCGACGGCCCGGGTACCGTAACCGCGGGGTGGGTTCGAAGACCGGGGGTGGGTTCGGTCACCGTTCGCTGGGTACGGTGACGCCGTGCTCCTCGCGGCGTACGACGGCAACACGCTCGTCGACTGGTCTTGGGTCAATGATCACACGACCGAGATCTGGCAGCGCGTGCAGGAGCACCTGCAGCTGGTCGGCTGGTCGTTGTTGTGGGGTGTCGTCCTCGCGCTTCCGCTCGCGCTTCTCGCGCACCGTTACCGCCACCTGCGCGGACCGGCACTGAGCGTGACAGGGATCCTGTACACGATCCCCTCGATCGCGGCGTTCAGCTTGTTGCTCCCCTATACCGGGCTGTCGCAGAACACCGCGATCATCCCGCTCACCGCGTACACACTGCTGATCCTCGTGCGCAACGTCCTCGCCGGCCTCGACGGTGTCTCGGGTGACGTCCTCGAAGCGGCGGAGGGCATGGGGTATTCGGGTTCACGGCGGTTGTTCTCGGTCGAGCTCCCGCTCGCAGTCCCCTCGATCATCGCGGGGCTGCGCATTGCTGCCGTGACCCTGATCGGGCTCGTGCCGGTCGCCGCGCTCGTCGGGCAGGGCGGGCTCGGGACCTTCATGCTCGATGGCTTCAACCGCGACTTCCAGACCCCGCTGACCGTCGCGACGGTGCTCGTCGTGGCCATCGCGGTCATCGTCGACGCCCTGCTCCTGCTGGTCCAGCGCCTGGCCACCCCTTGGAACCGGCGAATGGCCCGGGCCTGACGTGAGCTTCCTGCAGTCCACGCTCGACTGGTTCGACAACGGCGATCACTGGAGCGGACCGGAGGGGATTCCCCACCTGCTCTGGCAGCACGTCCAGATCTCCTTCATCGCGGTGTTCGTTGCCGTCGTCATCGCGCTGCCGATCGGCCTGTTCTTCGGTCATCACCGCAGGGGCGGGTTCTTCGCGATCAACCTCGCCAACATCGGACGGGCGCTCCCGGCACTCGCACTGCTGCTGTTCGCCGTGCGGCAGTTCGGCGTGGGCGATCCGCCGCAGTGGATGCAGACGGTCGGCATCGGGTCGATCCCGACGTTTCTCGTGCTCGTCGCGCTCGCGATCCCCCCGATGGTGACGAACACCTACGCCGGGGTCAGCGGGATCGATCCCGAGGCGCTCGACGCGGCCCGAGGCATGGGGATGAGCGGCGGTCAGCTGTTGCGTCGGGTCGAGATGCCGCTCGCGTCGCCGTTGATCATGGCGGGCATCCGCACCTCGGCCGTAGCGGTCGTGGCGACGGCAACGCTCGCGGCAATCGTGGGCTGGGGTGGCCTCGGGCGCTACATCTACGACGGGTCGCGCGTCCATGACTACGAGCGGCTCTTCGCCGGCGCGCTCCTCGTCGCGTTGCTGGCGATCGCGGTGGAGCTGTCACTCGCGGCCGTCCAGCACTTCGTCGTACCGAGAGGGTTGCGCGTGGCCGAGCGCTCGGAGGATCGCGACAGCTCGAAGCCCGCGCCGACGAGTCCGGGCATTGCCCCCGGGGTGGTGGCAATGCCTCCGGTCAAGCCCGACACGACGCTCACGGCCTAACGTCAACCGGGTCGTCGCGTCGGCGACCCTTCTCGGAAAGGACCGGAACCATGACGAAGGCACGAATGCGGTTCAGCGGACGCGCGCTCGGTGCGATCGTGGTGGGCTTCGCCCTCGTGCTGGCTGCGTGCTCGTCCGGCAGCAGCAGTGGCAGCTCCGGCGGCAAGACGACCGATCTGCCGGCGCTCATCGTCGGCGCCAAGGACTTCGCAGGCGCGCAGATCATCAGCCAGGCCTACGGCCAGACGCTCGCGGACCGGGGCTACAAGATCACGTACAAGGACAACATCGGCCCCTCGGAGACGGTGTACCCGCTGCTCAAGAGCGGCGACATCGACCTCTACGGCGAGTTCAGCGGCACCTTCCTGACCTTCCTCGGCGGCCAGCCGACATCGGATGGGACGCAGGTCTTCTCGGCCGTCCAGCACCAGCTCGCCGGGAAGGGCATCGTCGCCGTCGACTCTTCGACCGCACAGGATGTCAACGCGTTCTACGTGCTGAAGAAGACGGCGAACAAGTACCACCTCAAGAACGTCTCGGACCTCAGGGCCGTGGCGCCTCAGCTCGCGTTCGGCGGTCCCGCGGAGTGCCTCGACCGCCCGCTCTGCCTGGGTGACAAGGAGCAGCAGCTCTACGGCTTGAACTTCAAAGAGGTCAAGAAGCTCGACCCGGGTGGCCCGATCACCAACCAGGCTCTCGACGACGGCACGATCGACGTCGGTCTCCTCTTCACCGGCAGCAGCGTCATCAAGCCCGACTACGTGCTGTTGAAGGACGACAAGGGCTTGCAGCCGGCGGACAACCCGATCGCGCTCGTGCGCAAGGACAAGGCGACGCCCAAGGTCAAGCAGATCCTCACGACGGTCAACACGAAGCTTGACTCCAAGGCCTACAACAAGATGGCGCTGAAGGTCTTCAACGACAAGGAAGACCCGTCAACCGTCGTCACCCAGTGGCTCAAGAGTGAAGGGCTCATCAAGAAGTAGTCCTGCTCCCGGTCGCCAGGTTCGTCACCCCGGCTTCTCGAGGTAGTGGAACGGCGGCCAGTCGCGGCCGTAGCCCTTCCAAGCCGCGCGATTCCCGTGCTTGACGCGCGTGATGCCCACGACTCCACCGAGCTCGTGGAACCAGATGACCGCGGTCGAGCCTCCGAGATCGAGGCACGCGACGCGGCCGATGCTCGAGCGCGTCTCGGTGGAGCCGTTTGGGGTCGGGGGCGGCAGCGGGCCCGTGATGCCGGCCCGCCTCGGGCAGTCGGGCAGTCCCTTGACGGCCGTCAGGGTCGTGCCGGCGTCCTTGAGCATCCGCTCGTACACGCTGGTGCCCCGGCCGGTGGGGTCCGTCTGGAGGTAGAGCACCGAGCCGCATCGCGTCACGAACAACGTCGACGCGTTCACCCGGGCCCGCTTCGGGTCGAGGAGCACGCACGGCTTCCTGGCATCGACGGCGCGCAGGAGACCGTCCCAGCCGTCCGCAGCCGCGCCGGCGAGTCGGCTGCGATCGCGAAAGGCCCGCACCGAAAGGCTCTGCAGCGCGACGGTCGCGTTCGGCTCGTGGAAGGTCTCGACGAACACACCGACCTCACCGGACCGGAACGTGGCGTCGCGCACCGATGCGATCTGGTGATTGCTCTCGAAGAGGGTCAGCGTCGTGCCCACGCACTCGGCCCGGACATCGAACGGACCGGGTGAAGCACGCAACGCGTCGCTGCTCACCCACTTCCCGTTCCCCGTCAGCACGGTGCTGCTGCCCCCC
>JADGON010000290.1 GCA_017882945.1 Acidimicrobiia bacterium
GGAACCGCCAGACAGCGACTGCTGCGGCGCGGGTTAGCGAACGGCAAACTCGCCGGACCGGGCCGTGACCGCAAAGCCCCGTAGCCTGGGGCGATGGCCTCGGAGGTGCTGCTGGTCGAGGACGACGAGACGATCGGTCGATCGCTCGCCCAGGCGCTCGAGAGCCAGGGATACCTCGTGACGCTGGCGGTCGACGGGGCCTCGGCGCGCGTCGCATTTGCCCGTTCGGTCCCGGACCTCGTGGTGCTCGACCTGGGCCTTCCCGACGTCGACGGCGTCGATCTGTGTCGCGAGCTGCGGGTCGCGGCCGGCGCGCTCCCGATCCTGGTGCTGACCGCGCGACACGAGGAGGCCGACATCGTCGTGAGCCTCGATGCGGGAGCGGTGGACTACGTCACGAAGCCGTTCCGGCTGGCCGAGCTCCTGGCCCGGATCCGGGCCCACCTGCGGCGGCCGGAGCCCACGGGAGCTGATCGCACGTCGGTGGGGGACCTCCAGATCGACCACGACGCACGACGGGTGTGGGCAGGCGACCAGGAGCTCGCGCTCCGGCCCCGGGAGTTCGATCTGCTCGCGCTGCTGGCTTCCGAAGCCGGCCGCGTCGTGACGCGCGAGCGGATCATGGATGAGGTCTGGGACGAGCACTGGTACGGCTCGACCAAGACCTTGGACGTCCACATCTCGTCGATCCGACGCAAGCTGGTCGAGAGTGGTGCTCCCGGGTGCCCGGCCATCACCGCGCTGCCGCGAGTCGGCTATCGGCTCGATGCACCGTGAAGCGGCGGATCATCATCTCGATCATCGGCGTCACCGTGGTCGCGCTGCTCGTCCTTGGCATCCCGCTGGCACTCGCGGTGGCGCGCCTCGACGAGAGCCAGGAGGTCCTCCGGCTCGAGCGGGAGGCGAACGAGGCGAGGAGATCCGTCAGCACGTCTGCGCTGGTGCGTGGTGACCCGATCGACATCCGCGACGACGGCAAGACCCGACTCGTGGTCTACGACGGCGAGGGTCGGCGGGTCGGCGGGACGGGGCCTCTCCACGCCGACGTGACGGTGAAGAGCGCCTTGAACGGTGATTCCGCGGACGCCCGCGTGAACGGCCGGATCGTCGTCGCGGTGCCGATCAACGGCGACGAGAAGGTGGTCGGCGCGCTGCGCGCGAGCCGTTCGGTGGACGTCGTGACCGACCGAACCCGCACCGCATGGCTCATCATGGTCGCCATCGCACTCGGTGCGGTGATCGTCGCCGCGCTGCTCGCATGGTGGCAGGCCCGTCGCCTCACGCGACCGATCGACGAGCTGGTGGACACGGCGAGACGCCTCGGTGGAGGGGACTTCTCCGTCCAAACCGGCACGTCGGGGATCGACGAGCTGGACCAGCTGGGCGCGGCGCTCAACACGACCGCGGACCGCCTGGGGAACCTCGTGTCGCGCGAGCGCGCGTTCAGCACCGACGCGTCCCACCAGCTCCGCACCCCGATCGCCGGGCTCCGGGTCAAGGTCGAGAGTGCGCTGCTCGCGCCCCAGCCGGACGCGCGGGCGACGCTCGAAGCACTGCTGCCGCCGATCGATCGGCTGGAGACGACCGTTGAAGATCTCCTGCGCCTGGCCCGTGACGCGGAGGTTGATCGATCACCGCTGGACGCGGCTGCGCTCGTACACGAGGCCGAGGCGCATTGGCACGGCCTGCTCGCGTCCAGTGGCCGTCAGTTGCGGATCGTCGTCGAGGGCGACCTGCCGGAGCCGGTCATCGCGCAGCCGGCAGTACGCCAGATCCTCGAGGTGTTGATCGCGAACGCAGAACGTCACGGCGAAGGTGCCGTGACCGTCGCGGTGCGAACGAGCCCAACAGGCGCGCTCGTGATCGAGGTCGGCGACGAGGGTCGGACCGTGCTGGACGCGCGGCGCATCTTCGAACGACGAACCGGGAGCGGCCACGGCGTCGGGCTCGCGCTGGCGCGTGCGCTGGCAGAGGCGGAGGATGCGCGTCTCGTGCTCGAGCGGCCCGGCCCGGGACCGACCTTCGCGCTGGTGATCCCTACCGAAGACAGCTGAACCGGGTCAGCCGCCGACCGGAACCGGTGACGGCGGGAGGGCAGTCGGTGGGGGATTGGCGTTGATCACCACGATGCCTCGACCCGCGACGACCGTCGCCAATGGAATCGCGGTGGGTCCGTGCCGGCCGACGGTGATGAGGTAGCTCTTGGCCCTCGGGACGTTGGCCACCGAGAACCTGAAGGTGCACTCGTCAAGGGCGTTCTCGTAGACGTTCGTACTGAGGCCGACCTCGACTTGGCCAACGGCGATCGGCTTCCCGGTGGACTTGGCCACCGTGACCGGCGTGCCGACCGCGACATCGGCGAACTCGCCGGCGCCGCGGCACTGGGAGAGGTCCCCGCCGACGTTGTTGACGCCACTGACCTTGTAGGAGCCGAGGAACTGGAACTGCTTCGGGATCCGGGCCCTGGCGGACGCACCGTTTCCGGAGTTGCACGCGGCGAGGAGCGCGACGGCCGCGATGATCGCCAGCTTCTTCATGCTCCCCCTCCCGGTCGGTGTAGCCAGAGAAACTTACGCGATCCGGGATGCCACGAAGGACGCGGGTGCCGGAGGGCC
>JADGON010000291.1 GCA_017882945.1 Acidimicrobiia bacterium
CGACGATGCCCAGGTAGCCACCAGGGTCGCCGCGGACGAGGCTCGTGAGCGCGTGCGTGGCCGGGAACTGGTATCCCTTCGGAAGCGGCTTGTACAGGATCGCCTGCCGGGCCGGTCGGTTCTCGAGCGCCACCGCTCGCCACGATTCAATCGACACGTCCCGGGTCTTGGCGGTGAGCTCCCATGCGCCCGTCTCATGGTGCAGGTACTGCACGTACGGCGCGACGAGCAGGATCATCGGGACGAGGAACGCACCCACGAGCAACCCCACACGACGCCATTCGCGTGCGCCGGCCGTCCGCAGACCGCGCCAACCGCCGAGCACGGGGAGTGCGAGGGCCGGGATGAGGACGAGCGCGTAGAACAGGCCTTCCGGGCGCGCGAGGTACGCGAGCCCCACGCCCAGCCCGCACAGCGCTGACGCCAGCACGGCGTTGCGCGGGCTCATGGTCCACGACCGCAGCGCGAGCCACACCGAGGTGACGACCAGCAGGGCGAACGGTCCGGCCGAGCCACCGGAGGCGAGCGGGAGCACGGTGAGCGCCGGGACGAGCGCGGCGATCGCGGCAGTGATGAGCGCGGCACGGCGACCGGCGATCAGGCGGGCGATTCCCGCGAGCGGCAGGATCGCCAATGCGCTGGTCAGGATCGTGGCGATGTTCGTGGAGGTGTGCGGGTCACCACCGACGATCTCGTGGATGCCTCCGAGGAGGAACGGGATCGCCGGCGGGAAGTGCTTCTCGGCTGCGCCCGAGAGCGTGGTGAAGCCGTGACCGGACCAGAGGTTGAGGCCGCTCGTGAGGTAGGTGGTCTCGTCCGGTGACGACACGTGGTCGCCCGCGACGAACATCGTCCGCACACCGATGCCCACGATGACGGCGAGCAGGAGCAGCAGCGCATAGGTGCGCCGCGAGGTCCCGCTGTCGCCACGCTCCCCGGTCGGCGCCGACGCGGACCCGGTGTCCCGTGTCGTGGTCGCCGGGGTTGCGGGGGGCTCGATCGGTGGGGTCTGCGTGGCGCCAGACCCAACGGCGGCGCCGGAACCACCAGCCCGCGTCATTGGATTGGCAACCTAGCAGCGCGGGTGGGGCGGAAAGCGGACGGAATCGTGCCGTGGTCGTTGTCCCACTCCCCGGCTACCGTCCGGGCATGGTCCGCACCCGGGCCGTGGTCGTGGCGATCCTCGCCGCCGCCTCGCTCGGGGGGTGGTCGCTCGGACGCGTCGACCGCGGCACATCACTCGAGACCGCCGTCGTCGTGAAGGCGGTCGACGGCGACACCGTGGACGTGCGCGTCGGCGCGCACACAGACATCATCCGTTTGTTAGGCATCGACACGCCCGAGACGCACCACCCGACCAAGCCCGTGCAGTGCTTCGGTCCGGAAGCCGCGGCGTATACGAAGCGTCGACTCGAGGGGAAGACGATCCAGCTCGAGGACGATGTCGAGCCCCGCGACCTCTACGGCCGTCGACTCGCGTACATCCACGTCGAGGGCCACCGCTTCAACGACGAGCTCCTGCAGAAGGGCTACGCGCGCCTGCTCGTCATCCCACCGAACGGGTCCCATGCCCGCACGATGCTCGCCGAAGAGCTGGACGCGAAGCGAGGGGGAGTCGGTCTCTGGGGTGCGTGTTGACCGGGGCCGCGAGTGAGAAGATCGCGCCCGTGAAATTCCGCAGCGTGGTCGAGCTGGGCGGGAAGACGGCAACGGGCATCGAGGTGCCGGCCACGGTCGTCGAAGGACTCGGGGCGGGGAAGAAGCCCGCGGTCACGGTCACGATCGGCACGCACCGCTACCGCACGACCGTGGCCCCACGCGGTGGACGGTTCCTGATCCCGCTGAGCGCGGAGAACCGCGCGAGCGCGGGGGTGGCGGCGGGGGACCAGGTGAGCGTCGACATCGAGCTCGACACGGCGCCCCGGGTGGTGACGGTCCCGGCCGACTTCAAGCAGGCGCTCACCGCGGACAAGGTGGCGAAGCAGAGCTTCGAGAAGCTGTCCTACAGCCACCAGCTGCGCTGGGTCTTGTCCGTCGAAGACGCCAAGACCCCCGAGACGCGTCAGCGCCGCATCGACAAGGCGGTCAGCACCCTGCGCGAGGGCTGAACGGAGCGGAGCTCAGCCGGTGATCGCTCCCGGGTCCGCGGGCACGTCGACTGCGTGCTCCTGGAGCGCCGCGAGCGGGATGATCTCGAGCGCGCGCTCGTGGGTCGACGCCAGCACCACCGGCGCGGCCACCCCGTCGATGTGCGCGCGCAGCCAGTTCCGTGCGGTGACGCACCACCGATCGCCGGGCACGAGACCGGGGAAGTGGTATTGCGGCATCGGCGTGCTGAGATCGTTGCCGATGCTGCGCTGATGCTCGAGGAACTCCGAGCTCATCACGGCACACACGGTGTGGCTGCCGACATCCTCCGGACCCGTCGTGCAGCAGCCGTCGCGAAAGAAGCCGGTCACCGGGTCTCTTCCACAGGGTTCGAGCTCGCCTCCGAGCACGTTGCGATCACTCATCGTTCCCGCTCTCGGTCCTGCGGACCGGGCCGCTCGGGCCACGCTCCGCGGCTCGGGCGGCCTCCGGTGTGTCGGATCGCCGCTCCACTCATCGTTCCAGTATCCCCCACCGACTCTTCACTGCATCGAAGCGATGACGTCGTCGACGATCTCGGGCGGGCATTCCGGGTTGAGGAACACCGCGCGGGCAACCGTCTCACCCCGCCACGTGGTGGGCATCGCGAAGGCCCGCTGGTCGACGAGAAGCTGACGGGACCATGTCGTGTACTGGTCCGTGGACCAGCCCGGGCGTCGCCAGAGCACGACGGTGAGCTCGGGGTTCCTGACCAGCTCGAGGTGCGGCGACGCGTCGATGCGCCGAGCCGCGTCCTGCGCGATCCCGAGCGTGCGCTCGATCGCCGCGGTGTACGCGTCGGTACCGTGGACCGCGAGCGAGAACCAGAACGGCAGGCCGCGCGCACGACGGGTGAGGTGGTACGCGTAGTCCGACGGGTTCCATTCGTCGCGGACCTCGATCGCGTCGAGGTATGCCGCGTGCTGTGTGTGCGCGAGGCGGGCCAGCTCGGGGTCGCGGTAGAGCAACGCGGCGCAGTCGTACGGTGCAAAGAGCCACTTGTGAGGGTCCACGACGAGCGAGTCCGCGTGCTCGACGCCTCGGAAGCGGTCGTGCACGCTCGGTGCGGCGAGCGCGGCGAGGCCGTACGCGCCGTCGACGTGGAACCACAGGCCGCGCTCGCGCGCGATCGATGCGATCCCCTCGAGGTCGTCGATCTGGCCGGAGTTCGTGGTCCCTCCGGTGCCGACGACGGCGAACACCGAGGTCGGATCGGGGTCGGCGTCGAGTGCGGCTCGCAGATCCGCGCCGTCGAGGCGGTCGTCGTCGCCGGTCGGGACGACCAGCGGCAACGCGTCCAAGATCCGGATCGTGTTCTCGAGCGACGAGTGGGCCTGGTCGCCGATCGCGACTCGCCACCGAGCGGGACGGTCACTGCGACGGCGCGCCGCGGTCTCACGGGCCGCGACGAGGGCCGAGAGGTTGCCGGCGGAGCCTCCGGAGACGAAGCAGCCTCCGGCCGCGTCCGGCAGGCCGGCGAGATCGGCCACCCAACGCAACGCCTGGTTCTCCGCGTAGACCGCGCCGCTTCCCTCCATCCATGAGCCGCCGTAAATCGCCGACGCCGACACCACGACGTCGAAGAGCTGTGACGCCTTCGTCGGCGCACCGGGGATGAACGCCAGCATCTTCGGGCTGTCATTGGAGACGCACGCCGGCGCGAGCACCTCGGCGAACAGCGCCATGACGTCCTCGGGGGGTCGACCTTCCCGGGTGATGGTCTTCCCGGCTCGTGCCTCGAGCTCCGCGAGGGTGAGCGGCCCGTCGAGCGGGACCGGGTCCATGCGCAGCCGCGCGATCGAGTAGTCGAAGCACAGCTGCGCGATCTCTTCGGTGCCCGCGTCGTAACGATGCATATCCCGGGAGAGTAGGGGAGCGGGCAGGCCTAGCTGTCGGGTGCGAGGCGGGTGCGCACCTTGTCGACGGCGGCTCCGAGCACCGCGGCGGCTTCGGCGTGCGTGCAGTCGAGCGACCGAGCCAGGTCCTTCATGGACTCGCACTTCCAGAACCGCCGGTCGAGCGCGTCACGCTCGATCGGCGTCAGACCGTCGAACGCATGGGTGTTGGCGACGAGCTGCAGCGCGTCGAGGTCGACGTCCTGATCGACCGTGTAGCCCCGGCGGAGGAGGTCGGCGTCGGCGTCCACGTCCGGATACGGCCACCCCTCGTCGGTGGGGAAGAGCGGGTGCGTCGATCGCATGTGCATGGTGACTCCTGGGCTCCGGTGCCCGTCCGCCTTCGCATCGTGCGCCCCGAACGGCCGGGAGTCAACCGGTGTGTTGACCCACGACCTCGAGCAGCGCCGCGCCGTAGCGCTCGAGCTTCACCGGACCGATCCCCGAGAGCTCGAGCAACGCGGCGGAGCTCCGGGGCCGGGTGCTGGCGACTTTGCGCAGGGTCTTGTTGTCCAGGATCACGTACGCCGGCACCGCCGCGGCCCGGGCCAGATCCCGCCGCCAGGTGACGAGCGCATCGTAGAGCGGACGGTCCGCGATCGCGAGCTCGCCGGCATCGACTGCAGCCAGGCGCTGCCGGGCTCCCGCCGCGCCCCGCACGTTGTCCACGGTTGCGTCGGCCATCTCGGCTCCGTCGATCGCACCTTCGACCGAGGCGAGATACGGACTCTTCGTCCGCTGCGACACGCGCGTGCCCCGGGCCCGCTCCTTGGCCCACGAGAGCTGCAGGTATCGCTCCGCCCGGCTCAGCGCGACGTAGAGCAACCGGCGCTCCTCGGCCATCGCGTCGGGCTTGCCCGACGCATGGGAGATCGGCACGAGACCGCGCTCGAGGCCGGTGACGAACACCGTGTCCCACTCGAGCCCCTTGGCCCGGTGGAACGTGAGCAGGTCCACGGCATCGTCCTGGAGCCCACCGTCGTCGCCGCCGCGCAGCGACGCGCGGAGGTACTCGAGGAAGCCGGTCACCGAGCCGGTGCTGCCCTCCGCGGCGAGGTACTCGCGTCCCAGCGCGGCGACGGCATCGACGTGCTCGCGCCGGTCCTCGGAGAGCTCGTTCGCGTCGGAGACGAGATCGGTGAGGTGCTCGGCGAACGCGCGACCGGGCGCCGCCTTCGCGCCCTTCCGCAGCTCGTCGATCACTGCCTTCACCTCGGGGCGGTCCAGGAACGCCGCCGCTCCGCGCACGCGGTAGGGGATCCCCACCCGGCGCAGTGCCTCTTCGAACGGCGCCGACTGGGCATTGACCCGGTACAGCACCGCCATGCTCGACCACGGGCGGCGCGGACCGTGCGCAGCGAGCAGCGCGTCGGCGATGCCACGCGCCTCGGCAGTGTCACTCTCGTAGGCGATGACAACGGGCGGCGAACCCTCGGTTCCTGCCGAGCGCACGTGCGCGCGCTCCGCTTCGGGCAGGACGGCGCGGGCGGCCTTGACGATCTCCGGGGTCGATCGGTAGTTCATGTCGAGACGGACGACCGTCGCCTCCTCCCGGAACTGGTCCTTGAACTGGGTGAGCAACCCGGCATCCGCACCGGCAAAGGCGTAGATCGCCTGATCCGGGTCACCCACCACGCAGAGGTCGGTGCCATCACCGAGCCAGGCGCGCAACAGCGCGAGCTGCGCACGGGTCACGTCCTGGAACTCGTCGACGAAGAGGTGCCGGAAGCGCCAACGCTGTGACGCGGCGAACCCGGGATCGGTCTCCAACGCCTCCGTGCACGCGGCGATGAGGTCGTCGAAGTCCAGCAGGCCCTTGCGCTTCTTCTCGCGCTCGTAGCCCTGGTAGATGGTGGCGATCTCACCAGGGGAGCGCGGGGTCTCCCGCTGGGCTCGTTGCACCTGGCTGACGTAGGCGTCGGGCAGGATCCGGCGCGCCTTGGCCCACTCGATCTCCGACGCGATCTCGTTGATCGCGATCGCGAGCTCCGCGCCGCGTGCGTTCCCGAGCAGCGGGCCCAGGAGCCGCGCCTTGCGGTCGAGGATGGCCGGCATGGAGGTGCCGGCATCGGTGTGGCGCCGCCGCAGCTGCGCGAGCGCGACCGCGTGGAAGGTGCCCGCGGTGACGGCCCCGCGCACCCCGAGGCGGGCCAGGCGGCCGCGCAGCTCCCCGGCTGCCTTGCGGGTGAACGTGACCGCGAGGACGTGGTTCGGGTCCAGGTGACCCATCGCGCCCTGCCACGCGATCCGGCGGGTCAGCGCGCGGGTCTTCCCCGACCCGGCGGGGGCCAGGATCGCGAGCGGGACGACGGGCTCGGTGACCGCCGCTCGCTGCGAGGGATCGAGATCCGTGAGGAGCTCTTCGGCGCGCACGACGTCAACCTACCGGTGGGTTGGGACAGGTTCTCGGGCGGGCTCCCGGGCGGCGCGGACCGGCCCGGAACGCGAGCGAGCCCCGAGTAGTCTCGGCTGCGTAGCAGCTCCGATCTCCTCGGGGCTTCGCCCTCACACCACACCGTCGGCGCCGGCCTCGACACTGCTTCGCCGGCGCCAGGGCCGAAACCCCGTCACCGCTACCGCAGCTCCACCGTCGCCCACCGGTTCGGCCGCCTGACCCGAGGGCCCGACCACCGCTCCGGATTCGGGAGTGATGCACCGGCCTTCCCGGGGCTCGTCTTCCGAGTGCCCTCCGCTCCAGTGGCCCTTTCAGGCGACTCTTGCTTCCGACCCCCGGTACCGAACCTCGTTTCGACCGGACTTGCATGGTACGGACGAAGACGCGGACCGTCAAGGGAGTTTCGCGGGTCGGGTACCTTCGTGAGCGTGACGTCGGTGGAGATCTCCGAGGAGCGCTTCGAGTCGATGGTCGCCGACGCGCTCGACCTGATCCCCGAGGAGCTCGCCTCGCAGTTCGAGAACGTCGCGGTGATGGTGCAGGAGTGGCCGACCGAAGCGCAGCTCGCGGGCCGGCGGGGCACCCTGCTCGGCCTGTACGAGGGTGTGGACCTGCCCCGGCGCTCACCCCTTGGCTACAACGGCGTGATGCCCGACCGGATCACGATCTTCCGCGGCCCCCTCTGCTCGCGAGCCCGCGACGAGGTGGATCTCGCGCGCCAGGTCCGGGTCACGGTGCTCCACGAGGTCGGTCACTACTTCGGGCTTTCCGAGCGTCGTCTCCACGAGCTGGGCTGGGCGTGAGGCGCGGCGTCGTCTGGACCCTGGGCGCCGATCGTCCCGGTATCGCGGCGGCGATCACCGGGCCGCTGCTCGAGCTCGGCGTGAACCTCGAGGACTGCTCCATGACGATCCTCTCGGGCCAGTTCGCGATGGTGCTCGTCGTGGAGCTGCCGGACGGCGTGGAGATCGCTGCGCTCGAAGCCGCCCTCGCGGCACCGGCGGCTCGGCTCGAGCTGGGGCTCGCGGTGCGTGCGATCTCGGAGCCGACGCCGTCGCTGGGTGCCGGCGCACACTGTGTGGTCTCGGTCTACGGCACGGACCATCCCGGGATCGTGCACCGCTTCGTGACGCTGCTCGCCGACGCCCAGGTCAACATCACGGATCTCGCCACCCGCGTGATCGGCGAGTCGGACGACCCGGTCTACGCGATGGTGCTCGAGGTCACACTGCCGACCGACCTCGAGCTCGAGGACCTGCGCGAGCGCCTGGGTGCGCTCGCCGCGGACGTCGGGGTCGATGCGTCGATCCGGCCCGCCGACGCCGACGTCCTCTGACCGAGGGCGTCACGTGGCCGTTCTCCCCGTTCTCTGCCTGCCCCACCCCGTGCTGAAGGCGGTCACCCGCCCGGTGGGTGTCATCGATGACGCGGCGCGGGCGCTCGCGACCGATCTGCTGGAGACGATGCAGGCATCACCGGCGTGTGTCGGTCTGGCCGCGAACCAGGTCGGATCGACCCGACGCGCGTTCTGCGTCGACGTGACCGGGCACAAGAAGGCGGTCTCGTGCCATGGTGCGTTCGTGCTGTTCGATCCGAAGCTGCTCGTCGCCCGCGCCCCGCAGACTGCTCGCGAGGGCTGCATGAGCGTCCCCGATCTCACCGGCAACGTCGCCCGCGCGACCGAGATCGTCGTGGCCGGCACCACGCCGGAGGGGACCGAGCGGGTGATCGAAGCGGACGCGTTCGAGGCCCGTGCGATCCTGCACGAGCTCGACCACCTCGACGGCTTCCTGTTCCTGGACCGCGTCACATCCGTCGGCGATGTCTTCCAACGGGTGAAGTACCGGTGATCCGCGGCGCGGGCCATTGGCGGAACTGGGGTCGCAACCAGCACGCCACGCCGACCGCGGTCGACGAGCCGCAGAGCCTCTTGGAAGTCGTCGAGTCGGTGGAGACCGCGGCGTCGGCCGGCCAGACGGTGAAGGTCGTCGCGTCCGGGCACTCGTTCTCCGACATCGCCTGCACGTCCGGACGGATGCTGCGCATCGGCGCGCTCGACCGGGTAGTGGCGATCGACCGCGAGGCGCTGACGGCGACGGTCGAGGCCGGCATCCCACTGTGGCGCCTCAACGAGGAGCTGGCCCGCCGTGGACTCGCGCTCTCGAACCTCGGTGACATCGACCGCCAGACGATCGCGGGTGCCACCTCGACCGGCACCCACGGCACGGGCATCCGCTACGGGTCTATTGCCGCGGCGATCGTCGGGCTCGAGCTCGTGACCGGATCCGGCGAGGTCGTGCGGTGCTCGGCGACCCAAGAGCCGGAGATCTTCGCCTGCGCCCGCGTCGGCCTCGGCGTCCTCGGGGTCGTCACCCAGGTCACCCTGCAATGCGAGCCGCTGTTCAAGCTGCGCGCGATCGAGGAGCCGTTGCCCTGGGACGAGTTCCTCGATCGCTGGGACGGCATCGTCGACGCGAACGATCACGTCGACTGCTACTGGTTCCCGCACACGGACACGTGCACGGTCAAGACGAGCAACCGCACCGACGATCCGATCCGCACCAAGCGCGGCTACAAGAAGTGGAAGAGCGAGATCTACTACGGCAACTTCCGCCACGGTCTCAACGCGGCACTCGGGCGCCGGCGACCCGAGAAGATTCCCGAGCTCGCCCGCAACCTGGTCACGCAATTCCATCGCACCGAGCGCGTGGACCTGAGCTACCACGTCTTCTGCACGACGCGCCTCGTGCGGTTCGTCGAGATGGAGTACGCGATCCCGCGCTCCGAGATGGCACGCGGGCTCCGGTCGATTCGGGAGCTGATCGAGCGCGAAGCCCTTCGGGTGGACTTTCCGGTGGAGATCCGGGGCATCGGGCCCGACGACATCCCGCTCAGCATGGGGTCCGGCCGTGAGACCTGTTACCTCGCGGTGCACCTGTCGGCCGGCACGCCCTACGAGCAGTACTTCCACGGCGTCGAGGCGATCATGAACGAGCTCGGCGGGCGCCCGCACTGGGGCAAGATGCACTTCCAGACCGCGGCGTCCCTCGCGCCCCGCTATCCGGAATGGGAGCGGTTCCAGGCGGTGCGCCGGCAGCTGGATCCGGAGGGACGATTCGCAAGCGCGTTCGCCTATCGCGTGCTGGGCACGCCATAGGCTGGGCCCATGCCGCCGTACCCGAGGAAGCTCATCAACGAGGGTGAGAACGTCGTCCTCGACCTCAAGCCGCACTGGTTCTTCTTCTGGAAGCACATCGTGGTGGGCATCGTGTTTCTCGTGGTGTTCCTGGTCTACGTCGGCCCGGCCGGCGGATCGAGCATCCTGGGTTGGCCGCTCGGGATCGGCCTGCTCGTCTTCGCCGCCTTCGTCGTCGAGAAGTACCTGGTCTGGACCTACACGCACTTCGTGCTGACGGATCGCCGGGTCATCTCACGATCGGGAATCGTCTCGAAGCGCGGCACCGAGATCCCGCTCGAGCGCATCAACAACATCGACTTCCACCAGAACATCCTCTTGCGGGTCATCGGCGCCGGCGACCTCGACATCGAGTCCGCGGGCAAGGACGGTCAGAGCCACTTCGACAACGTCCGTCACCCCGACATGGTCCAGCAGGAGGTCTACCGGCAGATGGAGGCCAACGCGCGGCGCCAGGCCTCGTGGTCGGGCGAGGCCGCGGTGGCTGCCGGGCTGCATGCGCCGATGGCGGTGCCCGTCAACGACTCTCCCGACATCACCGAGCAGATCAGCAAGCTCGCGGCGCTCCGGGACCAGGGCCACATCACCGCCGAGGAGTACGAGGCGAAGAAGGCCGAGCTGCTCGAACGCATGTGAGCGGGACCCCGCGCGTCGTCTCGCTGGTCCCGTCGGCGACCGAGACGCTCATCGCGCTCGGTGTGGTCCCCGTCGCCTGCACCCGGTTCTGCGAGCAGGAGGGAATCCCCGCGGTCGGCGGCACCAAGGACCCGCGCGTCGACGAGATCATCGCCCTTGCACCTGATCTGGTCGTGGTCAACGACGAGGAGAACCGGCGCGAGGACTTCGACGCGCTGCTGGCCGCGGGGCTCGAGCTGCACTCGATCTCGCCCCGTTCCGTCGAAGACGTCGGGCGCGCGGTCTCCGAGCTCGCCGCGTGTGTCGGAGCGCCCGTGCCGTCCCCGTTCGGACGAGGGGAGTGGGAGTCCGCGCGGCCGCCGATGCCACCGAGCTCGCGCGGCCGCGTCGTGGTGCTGATCTGGCGACGACCGTGGATGACGATGCGCAGCGACACGTACGGTGCCTCGCTGCTCGTCCGCCTCGGTTGGGAGCACGCGCCCGCCGACAGCTCCGATCGCTACCCCGAGGTGGACCTCGAAGACCTCGCGGCGATCCGACCGGATCTGGTCCTCCTTCCCGACGAGCCGTATCCGTTCTCGGA
>JADGON010000045.1 GCA_017882945.1 Acidimicrobiia bacterium
CCGAGCAGACGGGTCCGATGCTGTCGGGCCGTACACCGGGAATCGACCTCTCGGATTCGGGCCGGGACCAAGCGGAGGCGGTCGCCGAACGGCTCGCGGCATTGCCCGTCACCGTCGTCTACGCAAGCCCGATCGAACGCACGATGCAGACCGCACGAGCGATCGCCGCTCGCCATGCTCTCGACGTTTCGACCCTCCCGGGGTTGATCGAAGCCGATTACGGGGAATGGACCGGCGGCATGCTCGCAGAGCTCGCGAAGACCGATCTGTGGAAGGTCGTGCAGCGCACACCGTCGCGGGCGCGGTTTCCGGGCGGTGAGACGCTCGCGGGTATGCAGGCGCGTATCGTTGCCGCGCTCGACGAGCTCGTGGCCGACCATCGCGGCGAGCTGATCGTGGTGGTCTCACATGCGGATCCGATCAAAGCCGCGATTGCGCACTACACCGGCCTACACCTCGATCTGTTTCAGCGCATTGTCGTGTCGCCGGCGTCGGTCACGGTGTTGGAGCTCTCCGACCGTACGGCCGCGATGGTGAAGCTCAACGACACCGGCAACCTCGACGAGTTGGCACGTGCGCCGGACGGCAATGAAGATGACGAGACGAAGGAGGCGACGAAGAATGGCTGACCCGATCGAGCTCGAGCAGGTCGACGCGCTCGGCGCCGGTGCGGTCGGTGAGCCCGGTCGGCGCGAGTTCTACATCCAGGCGCGGAAGGCATCCGCGCAGCTGACCGTGCTCGTCGAAAAGGAGCAGGTCGCCTTGCTCGCCGCCGAGGCGATCGCGTTTCTCGACCGCATCGCGGCCGAGTATCCCGAACCACCACCGGAGCCGGTCGGTCCCGCAGGCCTGCAGGAGCCGACCGTCCCGTTGTTCCGCGCCCGGCTGATCGGGTTGGGGTTCGATCCCGCACGCGAGCTCGTGCTCATCGAGTTACGGGAACGTTCGAGCGACGAAGACGACGCCCCACCCGACGAAGCCGATGCGGCCGACGACGCGGGCGCGCTCGACGACGACGATGGTTTCGTTGCGCGTATCTATGCGACGCGGTCGCAGGTGCGAGCGATGGCTGCACGCGGCACACAGGCTGTCGCCGGCGGCCGTCCGCAGTGCCCGCTCTGTGACCAACCGATGGATCCGAGCGGCCATCAGTGTCCCCGCTGGAACTGACTCCCCACGACGCGGGCGAGCTCCTCGCCAAGGGCGAGATCGACGTGCGCGGGCGCATGCGGTGGGCGTCCAACGCGACCTTCCTCGTATCGGTGAGCGGCGGTGGTCAGGAGCTGCCCGCGGTGTACAAGCCGCGCCGGGGCGAACGCCCGCTGTGGGACTTTCCCGAAGGCACGTTGTGCCGGCGGGAGGTCGCGAGCTACGAGCTGTCGGCCGCGCTCGGGTGGGGCATCGTGCCGCAGTCGGTGTTGCGCGATGGGCCGTTGGGTGAGGGGATGGTGCAGCGCTTCGTCGAGCACGACCCCGAAGAGCATTACTTCACGCTCCTCGAGGACCACGTCGATCGGTTCCGGCACTTCGCGGTGTTCGACGTGCTGGCCAACAACGCCGACCGCAAGGGCGGGCACTGTCTTCGTGCGCTGGATGCCGCTGCGCCCGATGGTGACGCCGCGATCGTGGGCATCGATCATGGACTCACGTTCCACGCGGCCTGGAAGTTGCGCACGGTGATCTGGGACTTCGCCGGTGAGCCGATCGCACCACCGATCGCCGACGAGGTGTGTCGCGTCGTCACCGACCTCGACGGCGCGCTCGGTGCACGGTTACGTCGCTTGCTGTCGCCGGTGGAGATGGATGCTCTCTCGCAACGCGCGCAGGTGCTCGTGCGCGATGGCACACTGCCCGAGCCCGATCCCGGCTATCACTCGGTGCCGTGGCCGCTGGTGTGACGCATCGAGATCAATGGGGGCGGCTGTCTTCCTTGTAGATGTCGATGCCGTCGATCCGGGTTACGTAGTGGTACGAGCGGTCGACCAGCGCTTTGAGGCGTGGAAACCTCGAGATCGGCGTGTACTGCGAGCCGCGTATCTTCGCCGGCGTCGTGTCGAGGATGTAGAGCGGGGGGTGGAGACGGGTGTCTTCCCAGAACAGGTCCCAGGCACCGGGCGTAGCGAGCTTCGGGTCGCCGGTGACGGGCGGGCGGCCCGGGTTGTTGCCCGAGAGAAACGAGTTGGTGACGAAGCGTGTCGCCGGGCGCCGATCGGAGGCCCAGTAGATCTCCGGCATGCTCCCCCACACGAGCACGCGATCGTCGGGTCTGGTCTTGGCCGCGATGAACTTGCTGACCGACTCGTACTGCGCGCCGCGATGAAGTGGCGCGAAGAACCCGATGATGGAGAAGACCGCGGCTGTCGCGGCCGCGAGCGCGATGGTCGCCAGGCGCGCGAATCGTGATGTCGCGGTGAGCATCCCCGCGCTGAGCAGACACAGCGGCGGCAGCAACTGGATGTAGTAGTGACCAAAGAAGCGTAAACCGATCGCGACAGAAACCGCAGCGGACAGTAACCACAACCACAGATCGGTATCGTCACGCCTCGCGCGTTCACGCCAGGCGCGTGGCAGCGTCCACAGGATCGGCAGGTTGGGCGCGATGAACCCCGCGGTCATGACGACGAACAGGATGCCGACGAACAGCGAGATCGCATTCGCGCTCAGGTAGCTGCCGTTCCCGAGCACTGACCAGAACAGCAACTGGCCCGGGCCGACCACCAGCGCCGCGAGCGCGATCGGTATTGCAAAGCCGAGCAGCGCGTTGCCCGCGCCTCGCCGGCCGCGGAACCTCCACGCGAGATAGACGATCGGCAGCAGGGTCGCCGCGCCTGTTTGCTTGGCCAGTGTGGCGATTGCGACCGCCACTCCCGACGAGAACGCGCGGTCGCGCCGCGCGAGAAGGATCGCGGCCGTCATCGCCGGCAGCATGAAGACCTCGAAGTTGGCCGCTTGCCCGTCGGCGGGCGCGAACGCGACTGACGAGAACACGAGCAGCGCGCCCGCGATCCAGGCCGCGCGCGTGCCGTAGCGGCGCCGAGCCTCGAGCGCCAAGAGCAGTGCTGTCAGCGCGATCGCGAACATCGCGGCAACCCGCACACTCCAGAGCCCCGTGGTGCCGGTGATCGCGAACGTCGCCGCGTACAGGTACGGCACCAGCGGCGGTTTGCGGTCGGTGGCCTCCTTGTAGAGGTTGCCGCCGTTCTTGATCACGTCGGCTTGCGTCGCGAGGTACGTCTCGTCGGAGTTGAACTCTGCCACGAAGAACGCGGGCAACCGAAGCAGCGCGGTGAGCAGGAGCAGCGCGGCGAACAGGCGGATCGCGGTGCGGCGGCCGTCGCGGGCACGCTGAGCGACCTCGGCAGGCCGAGCGAGCTCGACGGGGGTGGCCGGAGCAAGCATTACGCCATTCTGTCCGATTGACCCGAGTAGCGGGGATCGGGCCGTCAGGGGCTGGGCGTTGCGAGCGCAGCGTTGACGTCGCGAAAGAGCCGGGACCTGGGCAACACCTCGTCGGCGCCCCCGGCGCGGGCCTCATCGAGCAGCGCCTGATCGACGTGAGGGCCGAACCCGATGATGCGTGCCTGGGGGGCGGCAGCGCGGACCGCCGCGATGTCGCCACCGAAGCGGGCGAGGTCGATGACGACCACCTGCGCATCCGCGCATTCCGAAGCGTCGGTGACGAACCGGATGCCGACAACCGTTGCGCTCAGTCGTGACCGGTCCATCAGGTCGGTTACGAGCGCGACGGTCTGCATATCTACTCGGTGCCGACGAGCCTCGGCGCAGCGATCGCGAACTCGGGCCAGCGGGCGCGCTGTTTCTTGGCCAGCTTGTGCATCAGCTCGATGGCGCCCGGGTCGTCGTCACCGGGTCGCACCTCGATCCAGCCGTCACGCTCCATGCTGTCCATGAGCTCACGGCCGATGTCGGTGCGCACAACGGTGAGTGTCCAGTCGTTGAACGCGCCGATGCCGCCGGTGGAGATGTCGGCGTGCTCGGCCGCGAAGTCGGGACACATCTTGCAGCCCTCACGCGTGAACGCGTGGCACTCCTTCAGCGGCACCTCGTGGTAGTCACCATTCTTCATCCAGACTTGGAGGCGGCCCTTGATGTTCATCTTCTTGATCTCGGCGCGCTTCAAACCGTACTCCGCGTCGAGCAGCTCTTCGAAGATCGCGTCGTCGAAGGTCTTGGAGCACAGCAAGCCGATGTTGAGCGACAACCGGCGCGCGACCTTGCCCGCCTTGCGCTGCTTCATGACGGGCGGTACCGACGATTGGCAGCTCATGCCCACGAGCGCGATGCGCTCGGCTCCGCCCTCGATCGCATCGAAGTACGCGAGCGTGTTGGCGGAATAGGTATAGCGGCTTCCGGCGGAGGCGATGATCTCCTCCTTCGTGCGGGCGACACCCGGCACGGCCTTCCAGGTGGAGCCGTCCCCCTCGAGGTACGAGACGAGCGCAGCGTCGATCAGGTCGTGCTCGAGCGCGTAGAGCAGGATCGCCGACACGAGCCCGCCGTCCTGGCCGACTTCGCGGAGAACGGGATCGGTGGCCTTGGCGAGCACGATGTCTTTCGAGATGCCCGCCACCTCCTCGGCCTCGCGCAGCCGCCCGAACATGAACTCGTCGATCTCGGGCTCCCAGGCCCGAAAGCGCGGGCACGCCCGGGTGCAGGAGGTGCAGGCCTTGTCGCCGTGGCTGCAGTCGCCGGCGCCGCCGTAGTCACTTTCGGTCTGGAACGGCTTGTAGATCCCCTGGTCGTCGCGGTAGCCGAGCACGTCGTGCGGGCACGCGATGACACAGCCGGCGCAGCCCGTGCACAGGCCGGTCGTGACGATCTCGCTGTAGAGGTGTTTCCAGCTGAACTTCTCGGGGGGCATCCGATGCTCCTCAGCAGGTCGGCGAAGGCGAGTCTCCCATGCCGTCACGTCGGTGAGCGAGAGCGGGCTTCCATCGTCGGCGAGGTGGGCGCCCAACGCGTAGCATTTCGGACGCACCTCGAGCAGGGACTTCGACTCATGGCCGACGAACAGCCACCCTTCGGCGGATCCGCGCCACCCCCGTCGCCACCCCCGCCGCCACCCCCGCCGCCACCGGGTCAGTACGGCATGCCACCACCGGGTCAGTACGGCACGCCCCAGCCGTACGGCTACGGCGCGCCGCAGACCGAAGGACTCGCGGTCGGCGCGCTCGTCCTGTCGATTGTCTCGTGGGTGATTTGCCCGGTCATTCCTTCCATCGTCGCGCTCGTGCTCGCGTCGCAGGCCAAGGCCAAGATCGAAGCGTCGGGCGGGCGACTCACGGGCCTCGGCCTGTGCACCGCGGCCAAGATCATCTCGTGGATCCACCTCGGATTGGTTGCACTGTTCATCCTGATCATCGTGCTCGTCGCGATTGGCGGTGGATTCAAGGGAAGTACCACGACCCACTTCTCGAGCTTCTAGTTCTTCCGTCCGTCCTGTTCGGGCGGTGACGCGCGTCGTTCGCCCTGTGTGGTCGCCTCAATACTCCCGGTGGCATTCGGGGGCACCTTCGGCAGGGAGACCGACCCGTGGCAAAGGACCAGCCGCCCTTCGGCGGAACGCCGCCCCCTCCGCCTCCGCCTCCGCCTCCGCCTCCGCCTGCACCTCCCCCGGGCCAGTGGGGCGCACCCTCGCCGGCGGCCCGGTACCACCCATCGCGACCGAGTCAGTGGGGCGGACCCCCACCGCGCGCGATGCCGACGCGGGACGGTGAAGCCGGTAAGGCACTGGCGTTCGCGCTCGTCGGGCTACTTTGCTTCGGTCTGGTCCTCGGCATTGTTGCGATCAAGATGGGAATGCAGTCCCGTAACCGCATCCGCCAATCGGGCGGCTGGCTCACGGGCGAAGGGATGGCGACGGCCGCGGTCTGGATCGGCGCCGTCGACATCGCGGGGTGGGCTTGGTTCCTGAGCACGCGCTTTTGAGCGGTCTCCGTTGATGGTCTCCTCCGAGGATCAGACACTTCGTGAGCTGGTGCGTCGGCACATCGAAGACGGGTTCAACCGCGGCGACTGGACCGTTTGCGAGACGACGCTGGCCGACGACTACACCGCGTATTACGGCTCGGAGGGCAAGGCCAACGTGGGCCGCGACGAGTACGTGCGCGTGTGCCGCTTCCTGCGCACATCGTTCCCCGACGTCGCGATCACGATCGAAGACGTGATCGTCGAAGGCGACAAGGTCGTGCTTCGCTACACGGAGCGCGGCACGCTCACCGGCCGGCAATTCCTCGGCATCGAGCCGGCGGGTCAGGCGTACGCGAAGCCCGGCACAACGGTCTACCGAGCCGTCAACGGGCGCCTCGCCGAGTCGTGGGGCGTCGAAGACACGCTCGGCTGGTTTCGACAGTTGGGCCACATTCCGGATCTGTAGCCCTGATCGCTATATCCATCGGCTCAGATGGATAGCCCTGAGCTCCTTTATGGCGGAGCCTGCCGTCATCCCCCAGTTGTTGCCCACCCTTCTGCGGGAGCGTCCGCGCCTCAGATCGAGCCCGCCTCGAAGGACCGGGCATCTGGAATGAGACCGGGACCACCGTGGGCCGGCCGTACGGAGTGAGGCTGCTCACGGGGCCTCCTCGGTGGCCGGTCCCCTGTTGCCGACCGCCGGTGATTGCGCCACTGTGGAGACTTGAGTGAGAAAAGGGGCGTCGCCATGGCAGGAGCCCTCTCTGGTCTTCGGGTTGTCGAGGGGTCGGCCTTCGTGGCCATGCCGCTGGGCGGCATGACCCTGGCCCAGCTCGGCGCCGACGTGATCCGGTTCGACCCCATCGGCGGGGGTCTGGACTACACCAGGTGGCCGGTCACCCTCGACGGGCGGCACAGCCTGTTCTGGGCCGGGTTCAACAAGGGCAAGCGGTCGATCGCCGTCGACATCCGCGCCCCCGAGGGGCAGGAGATCCTCACCCGGCTGATCACCGCCCCCGGACCGGACGCCGGGATCTTCCTCACCAACTTCCCAGCGCGAGGCTGGACGGCATACGAGACCCTCCGCAGCCACCGCGAGGACCTCATCATGGTCCACCTGGTCGGGCGGCGGGACGGCGGCTCCGAGGTGGACTACACGGTCAACCCGCAGACCGGGTTGCCGTTCGTCACCGGACCGACCGACTTCCACCGCCCGGTCAACCACCTCCTGCCGGCATGGGACTGCATCGCGGGTCAGATGGCCGTCGTCGGCCTGCTCGCCGCCGAGCGGCACCGCCGGCTGAGCGGCGAGGGGCAGCTGGTGCGGCTCGCGCTCAAGGACGTCGCGCTGGCGATGCTCGGCCACCTCGGCAAGATCGCCGAGGTGATGGTCAACGACGCCGACCGCCCCAAGGACGGCAACTACCTCTACGGGGCGTTCGGTCGCGACTTCGGCACCCTGGACGGCAAGCGGCTCATGGTCGTCGCGCTGACCCTCAGCCAATGGGTCAACCTGGTCCGCGTCACTCAGCTCGACGATGAGCTGGTGGCGCTGGCGAAACGGCTGCGGCTCGACTTCGCCAAGGAGGGCGACCGGTTCCGGGCCCGCCGGGAGATCGCCCGGGTCTTCGAGCCGTGGTTCGCGACGAAGCTGCTCGCCGAGATCCGCCACCACTTCGACACCGCCGGGGTCACCTGGGCGCCCTACCGAACCGTCCGGGAGGCCGTCGAGCACGACCCGGACTGCTCCGCCGACAACCCGATGTTCGCCCTGGTCGAGCAACCGGAGGTCGGGACGTTCCTCATGCCCGGGCTGCCGATCGACTTCGGCGCCTGCGAGCGCGCACCGGTCGAGCGGGCCCCGAAACTCGGCGAGCACACCGACGAGATCCTCATGGACGTGCTCGGGATGGACAGCGCGCAGGTCGGGCGGCTGCACGACCGGGCCGTGGTCGCCGGTCCCGAGGAGTCCGCCTTCAGCCACCTGGTCGACTGACGACGGCCCACGATCCCCGGACGAAAGGGCCCGATGAGTGCGATGACTGCAGCGTGTGCGGCCAGTGAGCGTGAGCACCCAAGGTCGGCCGCGGCCACCGCGGTGACCTGGTTGTTCGTGCCCGGCGAGCGGCCCGAGCGGTTCGACAAGGCGGCCGGCTCCGGTGCCGACGAGGTCGTCCTGGACCTCGAGGACGCGGTGCCCCCCGCCGGCAAGGACGCGGCCCGCGAGCAGGTATGCCGGTGGCTCGCCGGCGCCGGGACCGGCTGGGTCCGGGTCAACGGCGCCGACACGCCGTGGTTCGAGGCCGACCTGGCGGCCCTGGCGGCGGTGGGGGCCGTGCCCGCTGTGGCTGCTCGGACCGGGCTGCGGGGCGTGCTCGTACCGAAGGCGGATGACCCCGAGGTGCTCGCGCTGGTGCGCGCGCGGGTCGGTCCGGACCGGGGCGTGATGGCCCTGGTCGAGTCGGCGCGGGGGGTGGCCGGGGCGCTCGCGCTGGCCGCCACGGACGCGGTGGACCGGCTGGCTTTCGGCTCGGTGGACCTGGCGGTCGACCTCGACGCGGTCGAGGAGGACCGCTCGCTGCTGCTGGCCCGCTCGATGCTCGTCCTCGCCTCCCGGGCCGCCGGAAAGCCCGGACCAGTCGACGGGATCACGGGGAGCTGGGACGACCCCGAGCTGGTCCGCTCGGACGCCTACCGCTCCCGGCGGCTGGGGTTCACCGGCAAGCTGTGCATTCACCCCGCTCAGCTCGATCCGGCCGCCGCGGCGTTCCGGCCCACCGAGGCCGAGCTGACCTGGGCGCAGCGGGTGCTCGATGCTTTGGGCGACGACGCCCCGGGAGCGGTCGCGGTCGCCGGCCAGATGGTCGACAAGCCCGTGCTCGACCGGGCCCGGGCGATCGCGCGGCGGGCACGGTGACACGGGTGCCCGGCATACATAGTCGTGGTTGTCACGGGGAGGAGGTGCGATGACCGACATCCTGGAACGCACCGAGGTCATCGCGCCGGCGCCTGGTCTGGCGCTGGCCGGGCTGCTCGGCGTACAGGCGCCGGATCTGGCGGCCGACGAGCCGCTGCCGATCCCCTGGCACTGGGTCTATCTGCTCGAACGGCCGGCTCAGGCCGACCTGGGCCCCGACGGACACCCCGCCCGCGGCGGGATCCCCGTGCCGCCGGGTCCGGGGCGGCGGCGGATGTGGGCGAGTGGCACCGTGACGGGGCTGGGCCCGCTGCGCTGCGGGCGGCCGGCCACCCGGCGGACCCAGGTGCTCGGCTCGCAGGACAAGGAGGGCCGCTCCGGGCGGATGACCTTCGTGACGGTCGGGCACGAGATCGTCCAGGACGGTGCGGTCGTCGTCCGGGAGGAGCAGCACATCGTCTACCGGGACGCGGCGCCGCCGGTCGGTGGGGCAGCGGGCGCGGCCTCCGAGGGCTCTTCTGGTATGCCGCAGGCCCCGGCCGTGACGCCGGACCCGTCGGTGCCGTCGGTGCCGGCGGTCCCGATCGGTCCTGCCGAATGGGACGTGGTCGTCGACCCGACACTCCTGTTCCGCTACTCCGCGCTGACCTACAACGCGCACCGCATTCACTACGACCGGGACTTCGCCCGCGACGTCGAGGGCTACCCGGGACTGGTCGTCCACGGGCCGCTGCAGGCCACCCTCATGGCCGAGGCGGCTCGGCGGCGCGGGCTGGTCGAGCCTGGCCGGCCGGTGCAGCTCGCCTACCGCATGCAGTCGCCGCTGTTCGACCACCAGGGCCTGGTCGTCTCGGCGGTCCCGGGACCGGACGGCGTTACCACCTCGGTCCGCGACCGTTGGGGCCGGGTCACCGCCACTGGGACGCTCCGCCTGC
>JADGON010000292.1 GCA_017882945.1 Acidimicrobiia bacterium
GGTTCCGCATCGGGCGGACGAGCGGTGATCGCTTGTTGCATCGCCACCGCCGCGTCCAGCGCCGAGGCGACACCATCGAAGACCACCATCAGACCGTCGCCGAGGTTCTTGACCTCCCGGCCGCCGTGCTCGCCGATCGCGCCCCGCAGGAGCCCGAAGTGCTCACGCCGCAGCTCGTCGGCCCGGGCCTCCCCGACCCGCGACAACAACTCGGTCGAACCGACCAGATCGGTGAACAGAACCGTGATCGTCTCGGCTGCCACGTCGGCCCCTGCTCCCTCCCCGCGAGACCGGATCTTCGCATACCCCACCGTCAACGACGACGGGAGCCGGTGGCAGCCTTGGCTCTAGCAGCGCACCGGGTCCGCGAAGCACTCGAAGCGCACTTCGGCTCGGGCACGACCGGTCGCATCGCCCAGGTGGACCTCGACCGTCGGTCTGGTTCCCGAGCAGTCGCAGTGCTCCAGGCGCGCACCGTTGCTCAGCGCAGTCTCGCCCGCCGCCGCGGCCGCGCCTGCGCCGCTCCCGCCACGCGCCAGGATCCCGGCCGCGGCGAGCGCGGCGGCGTCGGCCGCGGTCTCGGCCCGGGCCTTGTCGCTCGCCGCGTGGCCGAGCCGAGCCACGCCGAGCATCAGGGCACCGGCGAGCACGAGCGCGACGATCGCGAAGACCGAGACCCCGCCCCGTTCGTCTCGGGGCGCGGAACGGTCGCTCTGGCGACGGTTGGACTCCCCGGAACCAGTCGGATTCATCGCTCGACCCGCATCACGGCCCGGGCGTGCAAATCCAGGTCCGGGAACAGCGCTCCGACCATCGGAACGTCCGTGCGGTCGTGGTAGGTCACTTCCACGGTGATCGGCTGGCCGACCGCCGGCCGGGCACCGACGTGCACCTCGGCGCGCCGCAGCACCCGACGCGCTGCCCGAACCGGGTCGTCGCGAACACTCGCGGCGCGTGCTGCCTCTCGCGCCGCGTGGACGACCGCAACCTGGTCGCGCACCACCAGGCCGACCTGCAGGATCGCGAGCATTCCGAACACGATCAGCGGCAGCACGAGCGCGAACTCGACCGTGGCCTGCCCCCGCTCGCGGAGGCAGGCCCGGTCCGGGCGGAGAGGCGACACCCGATCAGTCACGGGTTACCCGAGCACCTTGCCGATGACGGTGTCGAACAGCTTCCCGATCACATGGGACTTGCTGGCCCACGTGATGAGCAACGTAGCGAGGGCAGCCGCCCCCAGGATCACGAGCGCGTACTCGGCCGTGGTCTGACCGAGTTCGCTCGTGATCATCCGGACGGTCGTGAACGCGCGGTGCAGTGCCGCGAGGAAGCGACGAAGCATGGGTCCTCCTCCGAGTGACTCCGAAACGGTTTGGGTGGGGGAAGAGTCGTGGACCGCGTCAGGTCCGCGCGAGCGCGGTGAGCAGAGCCGGGACCACGGTGAGCAGGCCGAAGGCCGGGAGCACGAGGAAGACGAGGGGGAAGAGCAGCTTGACCGGCAGCGTCCGAGCCCGTGCCTCCGCGCGTCGCCGCAGGTCGGCCCGCACATCGTGTGCGAGCCGGGTCAGCGCAGCCCCGGCGGGCGCTCCGAGGCGATCGCTCGCGAGCAGCACGTCCGTGACCGGCGTGAGGGCTGGTGCGTCCAGCGCGACCGCATCCAGGGCGTCGGTCAGCGATGAACCCACCTGGGTCGCGCCGAGCGCCGCACCGAACGCGGCACCCGAAACTGGCGGGCCCCAACGCACCGTCAGCTCGAGCGCCCGATAGGGCGTGCACCCGGCACTGACCGCGACCTGGAGGAGATCCAGCACCAAAGGCAGCTCGCGGTCCAGCTCATGGGCGTGGCGCCGACCTCGTCGACGGGCGACGACCCGATCCAGGACATGACGCACCGCTCGCGGGAGGAGCGCCGGCATCCGGCGTCGAGGTGGTCGGATCTTCGAGCTGAGCTTCCGCGCTCTTCCCTGCGTATCCGCGCGACGCGCGGCGCCGACGATCGGGAGCGCGACCAGTGCGCCCCACGCGAGCGCCAGGAGGAGCTCTCTCATGGCTCCCTCCGCAACAGCGCCCGCATCCACAGCGCGGCGAGCCCTTCCAGGAGGAGCCCCAGCGTCAGGCACACCCGCCCGGCATTCGTCGTGACGAGCACGTCGACGGCGCCGGGATCCGCCACGCTGACGAACACCAGGTACGCCACTGGCGCACCACCCACGACGAACGCAGAGAGCCGGGCCTGGCTCGACAGCGCGTGTGCTTCGCTCATGGTGGCCTCTCTCGCGCGCAACGATTCGCCGAGGCCCTCGAGCGCCATCGCGCACGCACCGCCCACGCTCACCGCGAGCGCCAACGCACCGCTGACCGCGTGCACTCCCGGAAGCGGGCGCTCCTGAGCCCACTGGGCCAGCGCCTCGCCCAGCCCGACGCCGAGATGCGTCCGCGCGTCCAGCCGGCGAAGGTCGGGAGCCAGAGCACTGGTTCCGCCGGCCAGGTCCTCCAAGCTCTCGCTCACCGTCGAGCCGGCCCGGAGCCCGGCCGCCACGCGATCCAGCGCGACCGGCAATGCAGCCGTCACCCGCAGATCGCCACGACCGCGGGCCCACCACAACCCGACCGGGCATCCGGCCAGCACTGCGAGCCCGACCGGTGCCGAGGCAATCGGGCTGAGGACCGCGGCCATCCCCGCGCCGACCGCCGCCGCGAGAACCCACAGCCGCACCGCGTCGTCGGGCGTGAGATCGATGTCGGCCCGGCTCAACGCGCCCGTGAGCAGCGTGCGCATCGGCGCGGGCAGCGGGAGTCCGGAGCCGGGACGCAATCGCCGTGCTCGATCGACCGACGGTGCGCGCCGGGCCGCGGTCACCAGGAAGACCGTCGCCAGCAATCCCAGCATGATCAGTGCGCCCGCGATCACCCGAACCAGCTCGGATCCGGCGCGGGGGCATCACGGCGGCGGAGAGGCCGGTCCGGTGCTCCCGCGGGTGTGAGCGTCCCGCCGACTCGCGCGAAGAGAGGACGGGTGCCGATCGCGCCCCGCTCGCTGAGCACCTCGGCGATGGCCACGATCGCCCGTGCCCCGCTCCGACCTCGCTCGACCTGCACCACCACATCGACCGCGGCGGCGACCTGGTCCGTGATCGCCGCGAACGGAAGCGCGACCCCGCTGAACAACGTCAAGGTGGCGAGGCGGCGCAGCGCGTCGACCGGCCCGTTGGCGTGCACGGTCGACAAGGCGCCTTCGTGACCGGTGTTGAGCGCTTGGAGCAGATCGAGCGCCTCGGCACCTCGCACCTCGCCGACCAGGATGCGATCGGGCCGCATGCGCAACGCGGTCCGCACGAGATCGCGCACCGGCACTGCCCCGGCGCCTTCGGCGTTGGGTGGTCGGGCTTCGAGCCGCACGACGTGTGGTTGCTCCAGTCGCAGCTCGGCGGTTTCCTCGATCGTGATGATCCGCTCGGTCGCATCGATCGCACCGGACAGGGCGTTGAGCAGGGTCGTCTTGCCGGAGCTCGTTCCGCCCGACACCAGCACGTTCCATCCGGCGGCGACCGCCCAGCCCAGGAACGCGGCGCCGCGATCGCCGGGGGTGAAGTCCTCGAGCGCGATCGCGTGCGCACCGAAGCGCCGGATCGTCACGCACGGTCCATCGACGGCGAGCGGAGGGATCACCGCGTGCAACCGCGATCCGTCGGGGAGCCGCGCGTCCACCATCGGCGACGCACGGTCGAGGCGCAGGCCGAGCGGAGCGATGATCCGCTCGACGATGCGCATGACGCCCGCGTCGTCAAGCGCGACCGGAACCGGCTCGAGCCGGCCGGCTCGCTCGACGAAGCAGCTTCCCGTGCCGTTGACCATCACCTCGGTGATCGACGGGTCGAGCAACAACGGCTCGAGCGGTCCGAGCCCCGCAACCTCGTCGGCCAGCTCGCGCACGAGGCGCTCGTGGCGGTCGTCGGCCAACAGCGGGTCCGCTTCGTGGAGCAGATCACCGAGGCGCCGCCGCAGCTCGATCGACGGCGCGCCGACGAGCTGCTCCACCGACTCCGATCCGATGAGACGTTGATGGACGGTGCGTCGCAGCGCCCCGTCTGCGTCACGGGTCGCGGACCGGGCCGCACTCATGCGGCGGCGCCGCGTTGGTCCCACAGCAGGCCGACGGCACGCAGTGCCATCGCGGCGGGGCGCCCGAGCACATCGGGGAGCCGGTGGGCGAGCACGCCGGCATCGACCGCGCGGGCAACTGCATCTCGAGCGGGTACCCGGGCGATCACGGGCCTGCCGATGACGTCGGCGATCTCCTTCGGACCGATCGCGCGACCGGCTTCCTCGACCACCACGAGCCCCGCCGTCCTTGCGAGCGCAGGATGGTGAACGGATCGGCGCA
>JADGON010000293.1 GCA_017882945.1 Acidimicrobiia bacterium
ACCTGGACCCACGGATGCTTCTGGACCGCGAAGACCGGCCAGAGCTTGATGCGCAGCCCCGGCATCAGCAGCTCGGACTGGTAGCCCGCCTCGTGATGGAAGGCGATCGGGTTGTCCTCGGGCAGCTTGCGGAAGGCGAACCGCTTGTTGACCAAGCCGACCTCGGTCGGGCCGATGAGGTGCACCGACTTGAAGATCAGCACCGCCACGAAGACGGCCAGGGCCACCACGATGACGATTCCTACGATGCCCATGAACCTGCTCCTCTCGATGGGCGCGTTCCCACCATACGGGACACTTGGCTCGAAGCCGCAACGCCCGGGGCCCGGGGAAGGAACCGGAGCTGCGCACCAGCGCGCGCGCCTTCCGCGCGGCATGCTGGTGCGATGCCCATCCGCACCCATCGAGAGACGCACCGCGGTGAGCGGATCGGCTGGCTCCGTGCGGCAGTGCTCGGCGCCCAGGACGGGATCGTCTCGACTGCGAGCCTGGTCATCGGCGTGGTCGCGGCGAACGCCGACCGCTCCCAGATGCTCGTCGCCGGAACTGCCGCGCTCGTCGCCGGCGCGATGTCGATGGCGGCGGGCGAGTTCGGATCGGTGAGCTCACAGCGGGACACCGAGTTGGCCGACATCGCGCGCGAGAAGCGCGAGCTCGCTCGCTTCCCCGAGCACGAGATGGAGGAGCTCACCGAGATCTACCAGGAGCGCGGGCTTGATCGGTCGCTGGCCCGCTCCGTGGCCGAAGCGCTGATGGAGACCGATCCGCTCGGCAGCCACGTTCGCGACGAGCTCGGCATCCACCCGAACACGATGGCGCGACCGGTCCAGGCGGCGGCCGTCTCCGCGGTGAGCTTCGCCCTCGGATCGCTCCTCGCGCTGCTCGCGGCACTGGTCGCGCCCGCGAGCGCCCGTATCGAGGTGATCGCGGTCATCACGCTCGTGCTCCTCGCCGTGCTGGGAACCGTCGGCGCTCGCTTGGGGGGAGCCCCGCCGGTTCGCGCGGCGATCCGCATCACGGTCGGCGGAGGCCTCGCGATGGGTGTCACCGCGCTCATCGGTGCGCTGGTCGGCACCGTCGTCTGAGCCGGAACGAGTCGGCTACCGGGTGGCGGCTCGGAGGGCGGGCGCGAGGTCGCCGTGGTCGCCGACGATCACGCGCTCCAAGCCGAGCCACTCGGCGAGCAACGCGAGCTCCGCGGCAAGAGGTCCGGCGATCGTGGCCGGGCCGTAGCCGAACTCGCCGAATGCACCCCGCACCAGCAACGCACTGGCCGCGCGATCGGACTTGAGGTCCACCCGCGCGACGAGCGCGTCACCGAGGAGAAACGGCAGCACGTAGTAGCCGTATACGCGCCTGGGCTTCGGCGTGTAGATCTCCAGCCGGTAGTGGAAGTCGAAGAGGCGTTCGGTGCGCGAACGTTCCCAGATCAGCGAGTCGAACGGCGAGAGCAGTGCCCGGGCCTCGATGCCATGCGGGACGCGGGCGTCCGGATGCAGGTACGCGGGCTGGGTCCAGCCCTCGACGTGTGCCGGGACCAGGCGCTCCTCCTCCACCAGCTCGGCGAGCAGCGGGCGGGCACGAGGGATGTTGAGCCGGTAGTAGTCGGCCAGGTCGCGTGCCGTCCCGACCCCGTGTGCGGCTGCCGCACGCTCGAGGAGCTCCTTGTGCGCGTCGTCCGCGCTCGGGGCGGGCGCGTCGAGCCACATCGGGGGGATCAGCCGTTCGGTCAGGTCGTACATCCGCTCGAAGCTCGCGCGCCGGCGCGCGGAGAGCCGCCCGCACCAGAACAGGTACTCCAGCGCCTGCTTGCCGTGCCGCCATCCCCACCACGGACCCGACTTCGCGCCCGGGTCGTCGAGCTCGGACGCCGACATCAAGCCGCGTTCCCGGACCTCCCGGTACACCGCTTCGACGTAGTCCGGGCGCTCGCGCGCGAGCCGGACGAGCCCGCTCCACCCCGCGGCCTTCGCTCCCGCGGCCTCCATGCGCCAGCGCATCAGCGGGAACAGCTCGATCGGGAGCAGCGACGCTTCGTGGCCCCAGTACTCGAAGAGCTCGCCGTCCTCGACCATGCCGGCGAGCAGGTCACGACGATGCGGGCCGAGTCGCGCGAAGAGCGGGAGCTCCTGGGAGCGCACGATGACGTTCACGGAGTCGATCTGGATCAGGCCGACGCGGGCAAGCATCCGCCGCACGTGACGGCGGTCGACCCGACCGGTCGGACGCGGCACACCGAAACCCTGCGCGCCGAGCGCGATGCGCCGGGCCCGATGGGCCGAGATCGTCACCGGGCGCGCGCTGCTCATCCGAGGTGATTCAAGCAGGGCGCTAGCGTGCCCGGCATGCCCAGTCGTCACATTCTCGTCGGCGTCGACGGTTCCGACGGATCCCTCGCGGCGCTGCGATGGTGCGCGGAGCTCGCTCCCGCGCTCGACGCCGAAGTCTTCGCCGTCTTCATCGCCGAGATCCCGGCGTCGGGGGTCACCGGACCGGTCGGCATGAGCGGTGTCGGGCCGGTGCTCGACACGGAGTGGCTCGAGAACATGGGAACCGTCCTCCGGGAGCAGTGGTGTGCCCCACTCGCCGCGGCCGGCATCACCTGGAAGAGCGAGGTGCTCAACGGCAGCCCGGCGCACACGCTGCTCGCCGCCGCCGACGAGATCCATGCGGACCTGATCGTCATCGGCCGGCACGGGCACGGCGAGCTCACGGAACGCCTGATGGGCAGCGTTCCGAACCACATCTCACACCACGCCACCCAACCGGTCGTGATCGTGCCGGCGACCTGAGGATGCGGACCCGGGAGCAGCTGCAGGCGCGCTACGACCTCACCGGTCGGGTCGCCATCATCACCGGCGGGAGCCGCGGCATCGGCCGCGCGATCGCCGAGACCTTCGCTGCGTCCGGCGCCGCGGTGGTCATCGCCAGCCGCAAGGCGGACGCCTGCGTTGCCGTCGCGTCCGAAATCGAGGCCGCCGGCGGACGGGCGATCGCGGTCCCGGCGCACGCCGGCCATCTCGACGAGCTCGAAGCCCTGGTCGGCACGACCGTCGACCAGCTCGGCGGCGTGGACATCGTCGTGAACAACGCCGCCAACGCGCTGGGGCTCCCGATCGGGTCGATCACCCCCGAAGCGTGGGAGAGCTCGCACGCGGTGAACCTGCGCGGCCCGTTGTTCCTCTTCCAGTACGCACTTCCCCACCTCCTGAAGAGCGAGCACGCATCGGTCGTGAACGTCATCAGTGCCGGCGCCTTCACGCACGGCACCTACGTGTCCATGTACTGCTCGGCCAAGGCCGCGATGGTCACGATGACCCGGGCGATGGCGTCCGAGTTCGCAGCCTCCGGCATTCGCGCCAATGCGCTCGCGCCCGGCACCACGGACACCGACATGGTGCGCAACAACGACGAGGCCTCGCAACAGCGCATGGTGGACGCCGCACTGATCAAGCGGATGGCCACTCCCGAGGAGCTCGCTGACGCTGCGCTCTACCTCGCAAGTGACGCGTCGAGCTTCATGACCGGTCAGGTGCTCGTGGTCGACGGTGGGATGACGACGCACTAGCCCTTGGGATCGGGCACGATGGTGGCGTGGCACGCCGGCGGATCCTGGTCCTGGAGATCCTCCTCCTGGTCGCCGTCGGCGCCTGCGGTTCCGGCTCCGGCTCTCGCCAGGGTTCAGACACCGAGCTCGAGGTCGACGGAGTGGCCACGAGCGCGTACCGCCTCCCAACCGGCTCCACCGCGCCGGTGGTGCCGACGGTCCCCGACCCGGGGAACGTGATCGAGCTGCCGTTCTCCGGCACGGTGCACTGCGCGGGACCGAGCTCGACCGGCACCGGGATCTTCGCCGTCAACCCGGCGGGAGTCTGCGGGTCGATCGGTGTCCGGAGTTCGGTCTTCGACGGGATCGGTGACACCAAGGGCCGGGTCTGCTCTGAGATCTACGGCGGTCCGCAGCACGCCACGATCAAGGGGAAGATCGGCGGGCAGCCGGTGGACGTCACGGTGAAGCGCTCCGACGGATGCGGCATCGAAGACTGGCAGCGCCTCGAGTGGCTGCTCGGGACGCCCGAACGCTGACCCCCTGCCTCGCGCCCGACCGTTCGGGCGCCGGACTAAAGGGTCGCGAGGGCGGACGCGGCTTCGAGGATGTCGGTCGCGAGCGCGTCGTCACCCGCGACCCGCACTGCAATCGCGTCGGTGGTCACCCGCTCGCCGATCCGATGACACCACTCGACGATGTCCACTTCGAGCACCACGTCGACCGGTTCGCCTCCAGCGGACTCCCGAGGCGCCAACGGCACCAGCCAGCTCCCGCCGCCCGCTCCGGTCAGCACGACGCGCGCGGTGCACCCCGGGTGGGAACGGCCCGAAACGTCGAGCCACGTGGGGAGGCTGCGCATCGAGAAGTCCGCCATGCAGTGGAGGTGCGCCGGGCTGGGCGGCTCGAGCTGGCGGCCGGTCGCTCGACGGATGTCGTCCGCGTGGATCCAGGTCTCGAACGCGCGGCTGATCAGCACCGTGTCGCGCCCCACCTCGATGCCGAGCCACGGGAGCGGACCGGTCGTGGCTCCCGTCGCCGCCCATTCCGTGATCCGGGCAATGGCTTCGCGCCAGAGCACCAGGACATCTTCGATCGGTCGCAGCGCGTACGCCTCGATGAACATGGCCGTGCGCTGGTCGACGTCGGTACCGGCATCGAGGTTGCTCACGGGCGCACCGAGCCCCGCGGAGATCATGCTCTCCATCGCGGCCAGGTGGATCACCAGGTCGCGCACGCTCAGACCGTTGGCGGTCATCGCCGCAAGGTCATCGGACTCGAGCGTCGGGATCAGCGTCTCGAACCGGTCGGTCTCGGTCCGGTAGAGGCGGGTCAGGTCGTCATCCGGCGCGGGTCCACGGTGGTGGGCGCGCGCCGCGGCGAGCACGGACGCGCGCAGCTCGGCCGGCGGCGTCAGCGCTTCGGTCGCGCCGATCCAGGCTGCGGCGGTCGACAGCTGCGCGACCTCGGCCGCGGCTTCCGGATCCCGGGCGAGGTAGCGCTCGACCTGCGCGACTTCGTTCGGCTCGCAAGCGTTCAGCGCGTACGCCGCGAGGAGCTCGCGCAACGCGTCGTCGCTCATCGGTTCGGCTCCTTCGGTCAGGCCCACTGGCGGAAATCCTCGGACTCGAGCGTGCTGGCGATGCGACGCAGGGCGAGTCGCAATCGGGATTTCGCGGTTCCCTCAGGGATCCCCATGATCACCGCGACCTCGCGGTAGGTCTTCCCGTCGAAGTATGCGAGCTGGATGGCTTCACGCTGCTCGGGCGGCAACGAGTCGAGCGCGCCGCGCACGCGCTCGGCGGTCATCAGCGCCAATGCCATCTCCTCGACGTCCGGCGTCGCGGTCACCCTGCTGAGCACGGTCTCGTCGCGCCGCCGCCGTGCTTCCTCGCGGCGCACGTGGTCCACCGCGCGGCGATGCGCCAGTGTGCCGAGCCAGGTGCGGAGTGCGCCCTTCTCGGGTTCGAAGCACGCCGGCTTCTCCCACAACCCGAGAAACACGTCCTGGGTGATGTCCTCGGCCGCCTTGGCATCCCGGACGACGCGCAGGGCGAGCCCGTACACGAAGGAGGCGTACTGGTCGTAGCACTCACCGAGTGCGGCCTCGTCGGCCGCGATCAAGCGATCCCGCGTCCGGTGCTCCCACGCCACGGTCGGCATCTCCATCGTCACCCGGGCACCCCCTGCAGGCGCGGCCACCCCTTGCTTCGATCGCACGGACGCTCTTCGCTGCGGGCGTTCGACCCGGATCATCGCGCGTTCACCAGCTCGGCGGCCCGCTCGGCGATCATGATGGTCGGGGCGTTCGTGTTGCCCCGGACGATCCTCGGCATCACGGACGCGTCGACCACACGGAGACCCTCGATCCCGTGGACCCGGAGCGTCGGGTCGACCACCGAATCAGCAGGATCCGGCCCCATCCGACAGGTCCCGACCGGGTGGTAGAGGGTCTCGGCCCGGCGGCGCACGAACTCCATCATCTCGTCGTCGGACTCGGCCCCTGGTCCCGGCCACATCTCGCCCGAGACCGCCTCGGAAAGCGCGGGAGCACTCAGGATCTCGCGCGCGAGCCGAACCCCGGCCACCAGCACCTCGAGGTCGCGGTCGCCCGCATCGGAGAGGTAGCGCGGCTCGATGCGCGGCCGGACGAAGGGCTCGGAGGACACCAACGAGATCTCGCCTTCGCTCTCCGGCTGGAGCAGGACCACACCACACGTGACCCCGTGACCGGGTGGTGGCTGGAGCCCGTGCTCGATGAACTCGACCGGGGCGAAGATCAGCTGCAGGTCCGGAGCCGAGAGCTCCGGCGAGGATCGCACGAAGGCCATCGCCTCGCCCACGTTGGACGTCAGCATCCCCTTGCGCGACAGCAGGTAGCGCACCAGCTCGACCGGCTTCTCCGCCCCGAGCAACGAGCCCTCGCCGTAGATCGTGGCGATCACCGGCACGGAGAGGTGGTCCTGGAGGTGGCGCCCGACCGCGTCCAGCTCTCGCACGACGGGAATCCCGAGCCCTTCGAGCGCGGCGCGCGGACCGACGCCCGACAGCATCAGGAGCTGCGGTGAGTTGATCGCGCCGCCGCTGACGATCACCTCACCGGCTTCGACCTGCTCGATGCCGTCGGGACCCCAGTACTCGACGCCCACCGCCCGCGTGCCGTCGAACACGATGCGGCGCGCCTGCGCGCCGGTGCGGACCATGAGGTTCTTGCGGCGCCGGATCGGAGCGAGGAACGCGCGCGCCGTGCTCGCTCGCTTCCCGCGCCGTTGGGTCACCTGGCTCGGTGAGACCCCCTCCTGTTGCTCACCGTTGAGGTCGGGATTGGGCTTGATCCCCGCCTGCTCCGCGGCGCGCAGGAACGCCCGGGTGAGCGGACTCGGATCGCGGAGATCTTCGACGGAGAGGGGGCCGTCCGCCCCGTGGAACTCACAGGAGCCGCGCGAGTTGGACTCCGACCGGCGAAACGCGGGCAACACCTCGGGCCATGACCACCCGGGGTTGCCGGCTCGGGACCACGCGTCATAGTCCGCGGCGTTCCCGCGCACGTACATCTGCGCGTTGATCGACGAGCTCCCCCCCAGCGTTCGCCCGCGTGGCCAGTAGAGGGCGCGATCCGCGAGCCCGGGCTGCGGCGTCGTCGTGTAGTCCCAGTCGTATTCGGTCTTGAACAGCTTCGGGAACGCGGCGGGGATCCCGATCTCCATCTTCGAGTCGGGGGGTCCGGCCTCGAGCAGCAGCACCGAGACCGCACGGTCGGCACTCAGCCGATGGGCGAGCACGCATCCGGCGGATCCCGCACCCACGATGACGAAGTCGTAGATCACACCCCCGATTCGGTGCCACGGCCGCTTGCGGATCACCCCGAGGCCGCACGACCCCCAGCCGGTACCCTCGTCGTCGCCGCCAGCCTGCCCCCACCAGCCTCACTGCACGGAGGGTCGCGATGACTGACCAAGGTCCGGTGTTCGACGGCGTCAACCTCGTCGTGAGCGACATGGACGCATCGCTCGAGTTCTACCGGCGGCTCGGAGTCAGGATCCCGGATCAAGGTCCCTGGGACGCCCACCACCGGACCGCCGAGATGCCCGACGGACTCGACCTCGAGATGGACAGCACGGGCTTCGCATCGAAGTGGAACACCGGCTGGCCGGGCACGAGCGGCCGCGGCGGCGTGGTCTTCGGATTCAAGGTGGCGTCACGCGACGACGTCGACCGCATCTACGGAGATCTGACCGCCGCGGGCTACGCGTCGCAACAGGTGCCCTACGACGCATTCTGGGGAGCCCGCTACGCGATCATCGAGGATCCCGACGGCAACGCGGTCGGTCTCATGAGCCCGATGGACGACTCGCATCGCAGCACCCCGCCGCCTCTCTGAACCGGGTCAGGCGCGGAGCTCGGGGATCAGGACCGTGCCCTGCGCGATGCACGCCAGCTTGCCGTCATTGGTCACCTCGACGTGAACGACCGCGGTGCGCCTGCTCATCGCCACGATGATCGCTTCGGCGCGCAGCACGCCGCTTCGCACTGCGGTGACCAGATTCAGCTTGAACTCGGTCGTCGCGGCCCACTGCCCGCGCTCGATCACCGGATACAGCACCGATCCGAGCACATGATCCACGAGACTCGCGACCACGCCACCGTGTGCAGATCCGAACGGGTTCAGCAGCTCCGGCCGGACATCGAGCTCCGCAACCATGCGCGCCGGCCCGACCTCGACCGTGCGAATGCCGAGGTAGGCGGGCAGACCTGTCAGTGCATCGTCGGATCCCGCGATCGCGGCGGCGGTCTCGGCGCTGTAGTGCTTGGGCGTGATCGGGGTCGTCATGGCGCCAATCGTGGCACGCCCCGTGATCGGCTCAGCGGTCGGTGGAGCCGATGCGGCTGGCGACTCCCTCGAGCAGAGTCGCGGCCATCGTCGGTGCGTCGTTGAGCGCGTCGAGCAGCTCGGTACCCTCGATGCGCCACACCTGCGACGGCCAGCGGGCGCGAACGGTCGCCGAGCGCGGCGCATCGTGGAGCAGGCCGATCTCACCGAACCAGTCACCGGCACCAAGCACGTTCACATGCGCGGCCGGTCCACCGTTGCTGCTCACCAACACGTCGAATCGACCCGACTCGATGACGTAGAAGTGCTCCGCCGGCTCGCCCTGGACGACAACGTCGGTTCCGATGGGCACCGCTTGGCGAGCCGCGGCAAGCGCGAGCCGTTCGATGACCGCACGGTCGGCGACCTCGAGGATCTCGACCTGCTCGAAGACCTCGACCGCGGGCCCGATGCGCTCGAGCAGCTCCACCGACTCCCGGTCTGCTCGCAGCAGTCCGCCGATGCCGAGCAGACCCACCGCCGGGACGGTGAGTCCCAACACCAGGAACGCGGACGTCGTGCCGAGAGCGTCGACGATCGGGCCGACGATGAGTGATCCCACGATGATCGCGGCGACGACCAGCGCGTCGAGCGCGCCCCAGACGCGGCCGAGCACATCACCAGGCACCGCTCGCTGGAGCTGCGTGAGTGCGAGCACGTCGACCACGACCGCGCCGACCCCCGAGAGCAGCACGAGCGTGAACGCGGGGCCATCGGAGTCGGTCGCGGCCAGTGCGGCCATCGGCACCGACGCGAGCAGGAGCGAGCAGTAGACGACCAGCCCCACGCGCGGGAATCGGGCTACGCGGGCGACGATCGCGGCGCCGATCACGCCGCCGATCCCGAGCGCGGCATAGAAGACCCCGACCCCGTCGGTCCCGGACTCGAGCTGCTCGCCGGCTGCGAGCACGAGCACCACCGTCTGGATGCCGTAGATGAAGGCCGAACAGAGGATGAACCCGCCGAGCACCCGTGCGTCGGCTGATCGGGCCAGCTCCTGAAAGCCGTGAGCCAGGCGGCCGCCCCAGGTACCGCGCTCCACGTCCGACCGCGCGGCCGAACCATGACTGCGCACCTGCAACCTGCTCGCGAGCGCGGCCGAGGCGAGGAACGTCGCACCGTTGACCACGAATGAGAACGTCGGCGTGCCCAGCGCGAGCAGGCCGGCGCCGATCGCGGGGCCGATCACGACGGAGAGGTTCTCCACCAGG
>JADGON010000294.1 GCA_017882945.1 Acidimicrobiia bacterium
CCGGTCACCGGCGCGTACACCTCCGACACCGACTTGGTGGATTCGATCTCGGCGATCGACGCGTTCGCGATCACTTCGAGGCCCGCGTCGGGAAGCTGCACGTACACCACGTCGCCGAGCGCGTCCTGGGCGTAGTCGGTGATGCCGACGATCCCCCGGGTGCCCTCGACCCGGATCCACTCGTGTTCCTTCGAATACCGCAACCCCTCGGGGTACTCCATGCGCTGCCGATTCCTCCTGAGCTGGTCGTGGGCTTCAGACGATTTGCGCGATGCGCCGGGCGTACTCGGCGGCGAGCTGGGTTGCCTCGTTGTCCGTGCCGGCTTCGGCCCACACGTGCACGATCGGCTCCTCGGGGTCCGGGAGCACGAGCGCCCAGCCATCGGGATGCAGGATCTTGACGCCGTCGACGAGCACCACGTCCCGGCCCTTCGCGCGCTCCACCATCTCTCGCATCACCGCGCCCTTGCGCTCCCAGGGCGTCGGCACGGTCTCGTGGGCGATGTGCACGGCCGGCAGTGTCGCGACGATCTCGGACAGCTTGTGCCCGGTGACCGCGAGCAGGTCGAGCAGCTTCACCAGCGTCGCGGTCGCGTCGTAGGCGGGCAGGAAGTCGGGCCAGATGAAACCGCTCTCCTGGGAGGCGGCGAAGTCCACCCGATCGCTGGACGCGACCTCCATCAGGTTGGAGGCGGACAGCTTGGTCCACACGATCTCGGCTCCCCGTTCGCTCGCGATGCGCTCGGCCTGCTTGCTCACCGACACCGGGAGCGCGACCCGCGCGCCGGGCCGGGCTTCGGCGACGAGGGTGAGCAACGCGAGCAGCGCCTGCTCGGGGTCGAGCATGTGCCCGGTGTCGTCGACGACCGTTCCCGTCTCGCCGTCCGGGTCGATCACCATGCCGAGGTCGCTCGCCGACGCGCGCACCAGCTCGCCGATTCGCTGGATCCGCTCGGTACGGTCGTCCGCGCTTCCCCGCGAGCGGGTTGCCGCGAACGGATTCACCGCGAGGACGTCCGCGCCGAGCTTCGCGAGCACGGCGGGCATCACCAGTGACGACGCGCCGAACGAATAGTCGAGCACCACCTTGAACGCGCGTTCGCGCAAGCGGCCCTTGTCGACGCTCGCCTCGAGTGCGGCGGTGTAGTACTCGAGCGAGCGCGGCGGGAAGACGATGTCTCCGATGTCGCCGGCGAACGCGCGCCGGAAGTCCTCGCGCTGGAGCAGCCGTTCGATCTTGCGCTGCGCCGCTTCGTCGATGTCCCGGCCCTCGTTGTCGAGGATGCGGATCTCGACACTGTTCGGGTCCTTCGGCGAGAGGCGCACCGTGATCCCGCCGTCGGTCATCGAGTTCCGCACCTGGAACCGCGTGAGCGGCACCGTCGCGAGCTCGACGTCCTCCACGTTCACCCCGGAGAGGTTCAATCCACCGATGATCGAGCGCTTGAGCGCGCGGGCCACCCGGCTCGTGTCCCGGCTCGTGCTGACCACTGCCCCCTTCTTGAGCGACGTGCCGTACGCCATGGCCAGGCGGGTCGCGACCTCGGGCGTGATGTCGACGTTGGCGAGCCCGGCCACGCCGCGGCGGCCGAACAGCGTGCGCGCTCCCCGGCTCTCCCACACGATCGACGAGGTGACAACCGCACCGGCCTCGACCGTCTTGAACGGATACACCTTGACGCCGGGATTCACGACCGCGCCCTCGCCGACGAAGCACTCGTCGCCGAGCACCGCGCCCTCCTCGACCGCGGCATGGGCTCGCAGATCGCAGGATCTCCCGATGACCGTGCCCCGCAGCCGGACCGCGGGTCCGAGGTACGCGTGCTCGTGCACCACCGAGCGGACGATGGACGCGTCGTGCTTCACCACGACGTCGCGGCCGAGCACCGTGTACTCGCGGACGTGGGCGCCGGCCTCGATGAGGCAGTTCGACCCGATGATCGCGGGACCGTCGATACGGGCATCCGGGTCGACTTCGGCGCCCTCGCCCAGCCACACGTCTTCGCCGAGCCGGAACCCGTCGATCTCGATGTTCACCTTGCCGTCGAGGATGTCCTGGTGCGCGCGCAGGTACGCCTCGAGCGTGCCGACGTCCTCCCAGTAGCCCTCCGCGACGTATCCGAACAGCGGCTTGCCCCGCTTCAGGATCGCCGGGAAGACGTCGCTCGAGAAGTCCACGACCTCGCCCTTGTGGATGAAGTCGAACACCTCGGGCTCGAGCACGTAGATGCCGGTGTTGATCGTGTCCGAGAACACCTGACCCCACGTCGGCTTCTCGAGGAACCGGTCGATCGATCCGTCGTCGTGGGTGATCACGATCCCGAACTCCACCGGGTCGTCGACCCGCTTGAGCGCGATGGATCCGGCCGCACCGGTCGATCGGTGGGCCTTGACGAACGCGCTGAGGTCGATGTCGGTGAGGACGTCTCCCGAGATCACGAGGAACGTCTCGTCGAGCTCGTCGGCCGCGTTGCGCACCGAGCCCGCGGTCCCGAGCGGAGTGTCCTCGGTTGCGTACCGCATGCGCACGCCGAAGTCCGAGCCGTCGCCGAAGTAGGTGCGGATGTGGTTCGCGAGGAACGCGACCGTGACCACGATGTCGTCGAAGCCGTGCTCCGCGAGGAGGCGCACGATGTGCTCCATCATCGGCCGATTCGCCACCGGCATCATCGGCTTGGGCTGGTTGCTCGTGAGCGGGCGCAGGCGAGTGCCCTCTCCCCCGGCGAGGATCACGGCCTTCACAGAGCAGCTCCATGTGACTCGCGCGCGGAGCGCCCCTCGCGGAGCGCGTTTCGGGCCATCGGGACGTAGAGGGCGCCTGCGTAGTAGCTCAGGAAGAGTCCCCCGATCGCGAAGAGCCAGGTGATGACTGCGAGGACGTCGCGCAGACCCGACGGATCCAGCGCGGAGACGAGCACGAAGCCGGGGAGCGCGAACATCAGAGCCAGCGTGCCCGCTTTTCCGACCCACTGCACATCGATCCGGCGGGCGCCGGCGAACGCGAGGATGAGGGTGACCACGCTGAGCGCTGCTTCGCGCGCCAGAACGAGGACGCCGACCCAGATCGGGACGTCGCCACTCACGAGCAGCCCGATCGCGCCCGCGATGAGCATGACCCGGTCCGAGACCGGGTCGAGGATCTTGCCGACCTCGCTGCCTTGGTCGAAGTGGCGGGCGATGTAGCCGTCGACCCAGTCGGTGGCCCCCAGCACCGCGAACAGGATGCCGGCGGGGATCGGACGGTCCTCGGCGAGCAGCAGCCAGAGGAAGACGGGGACGCCGGCCAGGCGCGCGAGCGAGATGGCGTTCGGAACGGTCCAGACACCGCGGTCGCGAGCGAGGTCGGGGACCGTCATGACAACCAGCGTAGGCGCAGGCGCGGTCGCGATCAGAGTGCGAACTGGACGGCGGATCGGGACGCGAGGATCGGTCGGATCCGCTCGGCCAGCACGGCCTGGTGCGCCGGATGATCCCGATACGCGAGGTAGCCGTCGACATCCTCGAAGTCCGCGACTACCGCGAATTGCTGGTTTCCGTCGTTCAAGCCGAGGTCCGGTCCGAAGTGGTACTCGCCGATCTCGGGAATCTGATCGCGCAGCGCCCCGAGACCCGACGCGACAGCGGCGATCTGCTCCTCGGTCGCTCCTTCCACGAACGCGAAGGTCGCGACATGACGGCAGCCCGTCACAGGAGCCCCGCGTACACGCCACCGTCGACCGGGATCGCGGCGCCGGTGAGGTACTTCGCCGACTCGGAGCACACGAAAGCCGCAACCGCGCCGAAGTCGTCCGCGGCGCCGATGAAGCCGGTCGGCACCGAGGCACCCAGGCTGCTCGCGTCGCCGTGCAGGTCCTGGAGCCGTTCCGTGTCGTGGAGCCCGGGTTGCAGGCTGTTGACGGTGACGCCATCGGCCGCCACCTCCCGGGCCAGCGTCTTCAGGAATCCCGTCACCCCGGCGCGCGCGGTGTTCGAGAGGATCAGCCCGGCGATCGGCTGGCGGACCGCGATCGAGGTGATCGCGACGACCCGGCCCCAATGGCGCTGCTGCATCGCCGGGACCGCGGCCTTGCACATGGCGATCGTGGAGAGGCAGTTCAGCTCGAACGCCTCCGCGTACGCGGAGAGATCGTCGATCCCGGCGAAGTCACCGGCAGGCGGGCCACCGGCATTCGCCACCAGGATGTCGACCCCGCCGAGGACCTGGTTCGCGGCTTCGATGAAGGCGGTGGCACCCTCCGCGTCGGCCACGTCCGCGACGAGCGGCACGCAACCGTTCCCGATCCGCGCTGCGGCGTCTTCGATGCGAGTTCGGTCACGACCACAGATCGCGACCTGTACTCCCTCACCCGCGAGCGCGGCGGCAGTCGCGAACCCGAGGCCGCGCGACGCCGCAGCAACCGCAGCCCGTCGTCCGTCGATCCCAAGATTCATCTGGAGGTCCCATCGTTCATCTGGAGTTCCTTCGTGGTTCAGGTATCGCCACGTGGATCGGACCGGTGCCGTCACGGAGCGAGGCGGCGCCGGTGCGCCCGGTGCGCACCGCGATGATCTCGGCGCAGATCGCGATCGCCGCTTCTTCCGGGGTGCGCGAGCCGATGTCGAGCCCGATCGGAGCCATCACCCGGGCCAACCCCGCGTCGTCCACCCCGGCGTCGCGCAGCCGCGCGACCCGAGCCGCGTGCGTGCGCCGCGAACCCATGGCACCCAGGTAGCCGACCTCGGTCCCGAGGGCGGCGACGATCGCAGGGATGTCGAACTTCGCGTCGTGGGTGAGCACGCACACCGCGTCGCGGGGGCCAAGCTCGTCGCCGACCTTGGCCAGGTAGCGATCCGGCCAGTCGTTGGCGATCTCGTCCGCCATGGGAAAGCGCGCGACGGTCGCGAACACCGCGCGGGCGTCGCACACGGTGACCCGGTAGCCCAGGAGCTTGCCGGCCTTCGCCAGCGCACCCGTGAAGTCCACCGCGCCGAAGATGATCAGCCGCGGCGATGGCGCGAACGACTCGATGAAGACGCGGACGGTCTCTTCTCGCGCCTCACCGTGCGGTCCGTACCGGCGTGTCGCGGTGAGTCCCGCGTCGAGCTCGGCCTGCGCGTCACGCGCCACGACGCGGTCCAGGTCCGGGTGGCCGAGCGTCCCGAGCGTTGCTTCGCCCGGACGGACCAACAGCTTCGCCCCGACACCGGGGCCGTCGACCACCGTCGCGAGTGCCACCGGGCGGTCCGCGCGCAGGGCCTCCTGCAACGCGTCGAAGACCGGGGTACCAGTCCCACCCCCCGCCTCGCCCGGGTCGCTCACCAATCGAGTGGCTCCACGAAGAGGTGAACCGTCCCGCCACACGTGAGTCCCACCGCAAACGCTTCGTCGTCCGAGTAGCCGAAGCTCACGATGCCGCGTGGCTTCTCACCCGACAGGACGGCCAGCGCCTCCGTGACGACCGCCCCTTCGACGCATCCACCGGACACCGAGCCCGCGACCTCGCCCGCGTCGTTCACCACCATCGTCGCGCCCGGATCACGGGGTCCGGATCCGTCGACGCCGACAACACGCGCGATCGCCACCCGGTGGCCGCCGGCGCGCCAGCGCTCGATGTCGCCGAGCACTTCCTTCATCGCGTTCCCCCTCCGAGTCTCATGTCGCGAGCACCGCCGCCAGCGACTCGAGCGAAGCGAGGGAGTGGCCCTCCACGAACTCGTCGACGAAGGGCAGGGCGGCGGCCATCCCCGCGGCAAGCGGTGCGTACCCGGGTGTGGCCTTCAGTGGGTTGACCCAGACGATCTTGTGCGCGACGCGCTGGAGCCGCGCCATCTCCTCGGCGAGCTGATCGGCATCGCCGCGCTCCCAACCGTCCGAGATGACGACGACGGTCGCCCCTCGCGCCATGCCTCGAATCCCCCACTCCTCGTTGAACGCGCGGAGGCCCTCACCGAGCCGGGTGCCTCCCGACCAGTCCACGACCCGACGTGCGGCCGCGCTCAACGCGGCATCCGGATCCCGGCTCGTCAGCTCCCGGGTGATGCGGGTCAATCGGGTGCCGAGTGCGAAGACCTCCACCCGACCGCGCGCGATCACGACGGTGTGGAGGAAGCGAACGAGGGCCCGCGCGTACGGCTCCATCGACCCGCTCACGTC
>JADGON010000295.1 GCA_017882945.1 Acidimicrobiia bacterium
ACCGGACCCTCCGGCGAACCGTGCTGGTGCTGGTGCTGATCGCGCTCGCGTCGCTGACCTGGTCGGTCGGCACCGCGCTCGCCAAGCCGACGGGCGATCCCGAGTCGACGAAGCTGGTGGAGTGGATTCGTGACCACGGTGGCAACGGGCTCGTGAATCGCGTGGAGAACTGGTGGTACACGAACCATCCCCCGCCGGTGGGCGGTCTGCCCAAGGGGGGCAAGCTTCCGACCGCGCATCGGGTGTCGTCCACGGCGTTGACCCGGCCACTGCCGCACTCCGTCGCGGTTCCGGCGCAGGTGCTGCCGCCCAACATCTCGCCGTTCGCGGCGGCACCCTTGCCGCACGAGGGCGTCTGGGCGCCGACCGGCAAGACGGTGAACGGGAAGGCCGCCGTCTACGAGGCGTTCCTGCGCCCCGACCCGATCCACACCAGCCAGGTCGTCGGCGCGGTGTGGATGGACGCGGCCCGGCTGCGCGGCGCGCTCTACAACGGGATTCAGCTGCCCGGAGGTGGGCCGTGGGCGAACCCGGCGCGGATCGCGCCGAGCGACTACCCGGGACTCGTTGCCGGCTTCAACTCCGGCTTCAAGCTCGATTCCTCGCTCGGCGGCTACTACACCGAAGGGAAGTTGATCCGCCCGCTCGTGGACGGTCGCGCGTCCCTCGTGATCTTCACGGACGGCTCGATGACCGTCGGGGTCTGGGGTCGCGACGTTCGGATGGGCCCGAACATCGCGAGCGTGCGCCAGAACCTCAACCTCCTCGTCGACGGTGCACAGAATCTGGCCGCCGGCGATCCCAACGACACCCACAAGTGGGGCGCCACACTCGGCGGCAAGGTGTTCGTGTGGCGCTCGGGAGTCGGCATCGACGCACACGGGAACCTGATCTACGTCGGGGGTCCCGCGCTCAACATCGGCACGCTGGCTGACGTCCTCGTCCGGGCCGGTGCCGTGCGAGCGATGGAGCTCGACATCAACGTCTCGTGGGTGAGCTACTTCACCTACACCGGTGGTGGCACGGCCGGACCGATCCAGGGCACGCGGCTGCTCCCCAACATGGAACGTCCGCCCGATCGCTACCTGACCGGCAACTCTCGGGACTTCATCGGGCTCTTCGCGCGCTAGCGCATGTTGCCGGTGTGCCCGAGCGAGTACCGGCCGGGCTGCGGCCAGACGGTCAAACCGTGGGGCCCACGAGGCACGGCGATGCGCGCGGTCAGGGCTCCGGTCGCGGTGTTGAACGCGTAGACCTCGCTGTCGAAGCGGCCCGAGAGCCACAGCTCGGTGCCATCAGCAGTGAGGTTGCCCATGTCGGGGCTGCCACCGCCCGGAACCGTCCACGTCGCGGTCACCTGGTCGGTCGCCACCGCGATCACGCTCACGCTGCCCGGCTGATGCGGCGAACCGCTGGTCTCCGCGGATCCTCGGTTCGCGACATACAGGACGGTGCCGTCATGGCTGGGGGTGATGCTGTGCGCGCCGATGCCGGTCGGGATGAATCCGAGCTCTCGGAGATGGTCGCCGTCGATGACGTGCACGCCGCCTTGGAGCATGTCGGCCACATAGAACTTTCGACCGTCGGGACCGAGCCGGATGTCCTGTGGCATCGAGGTCGCCATCGAATGGTCCGGCATCGTCGCCATGACGGGGGTTCTCCCCGGAGGCGTCGGCAGACGCATGGATCCCATCACCGTGCGGGTCGCGACGTTGACCTTGGCGATCGCGCCGCCGTACTCACAGGTCAGCAGCAGGTAGCTCCCGTCCGGGGAGAAGTCAGCATGGTTGATGCCACCACACGCGGGCACCGACACACTCTGCTGGAGCGCAAGGGTGTGCGGATCACGGAAGTCGATCCGCGAGTGCAGCTCGGCCACGACGATGGCGGAGTGGCCGTCGGGAGTGAAGTAGAGGTTGTACGGATCGTTCACCGCGATCGGGGCTCCGACCGTGCCGGTGTGCGCGTCGATCGGCACCACGCTGTCGCTCTTGTTGTTGAGCACCCACAAGGTCTTCAGGTCGAACGATGGAACGATGTGCTGTGGTGTGCTCCCACGCCCGGTCGAGAACTGCGAGACGATCCGCTTGGTGATCGGATCGATGACGGTGACCTTGTCGGCGCGACCGCTGGGTACGTAGACCCGCTGGAGATCGGTTGCGACATCGGGGCGAAGGCTCGACGTGTGCGCGTAGATCTCGAGCGGAGCGGCGGCCGTGCGGCGCGACCTGGAGATGCTGCGCTCGGTCCGCGTGTCGCGAGTCCGCGTCCCCGCCCGCGATGCTCCGCCGAACGCGACCCCCTGCAGCAGGACGTACGCGACGGAACCGGTGGCGACGATCAGCAGGAGCGCCACGCCACGTCGCGCGAGCAGCTGGCGGTGGGTCGGCCGTCTGGCCATCAGTCAGGTTCGCCCGACATGCAGGAGCTCCTCGTCAGCTCCGCCAGACCTGAGGCGAGCCGGATGTGCGGTGATACGACCGATGGGCACTCGCGGCCAGCCGGCCGCGGGACGTCGAGCCCACGCCGGCGCCCGCGGATGCAGCGACCATACGGCTCAGACCACGCGGCGCGCGGCAACGCGGCACCAAGCGTGGAGAAATCTTTACCAAGCAGGGTGCTTCGAGCGGCCGGCACGACCTGGCCTGCACCCGGTGGTGGCCCGCTCCCGGCCAGACTGGCAGGCGTGGCGATGGCCGTGGTTCGACAGCGCGCCGGAGCATTCCTGCTGATGTCGTGCTGCCTGGTCGCGTGCAGCTCCTCGGGCTCTGCCCGCATGAGCAGGGCCCCCACCCGCCGAACCCCGGCGGCAACGACCGTCGTGAGCGCGCCGGGCGGGCCCCCGTGGTCGGTGCAGCAAGCGACGTTCGAATTCGACGACCTGTCCCGGGCGTCGCCGGCGCGCGGCCCGAATCCGCCTCGCGCGGGGCGCTCGCTGCGCACGACCTTGCGGTGGCCGGTTGCGCAAGACGGGCAAGTCGCGCCCGGCCGGCTGCCGCTGATGGTGTTCGCACACGGATACCGCGTCTCGGGATCGACCTACTCCGCGCTCCTCGACGACATCACACGCGCCGGAATCATCGTGGCGGCACCGGAATTCCCGGGCGAGAGCGCCGCGTTGCCGGGACCGGCCGTCGAATCCGATCTGGTCAACGAACCGTGCGACATGGAGTTCGTGGCCTCGTCGCTGGAGAGCAATCCACCCCCGGAGCTGCGCCGCGCGTTGCAGGGCTCCTCACTGATCGTCGCCGGCCACTCCGACGGCGCTACCGCGGCTGCAGCCGCGGGCTACACGTCGGCCTGCTCGAGCGTACCGATACGCGCGGTCGTCGCGCTGTCGGCGAACGACGTGCCGATGACCGGCGCGTCTCGCTTCGGCACGCCGCCGGCGTTGCTCGCGATCACGGGGACCGCCGACGAGGTCAACCCCGTCGCTCACACCCAGGCCTTGTATCAACACGCGCCGAGCCCGGCCTGGCTCGTCACGATCGACGGCGGCAGCCACCTCGGCACGTTCACCACCGACCCCGACCTCGCCCGCATTGCCACGACGATCGCCGACTTCGCCTTCGCGGTGGCCGACGGCGACCCCGCGGCTCGGGCACGGCTCGGGGCTGCGGCGGGCTTACGCATCCATCTGCAGTCCCGCTGACCCGGATCGTCCGGCGTCCCGGGGCGCGGCGGTTCGCCGAGGGCCGCGGTGAACCGCTCACGTTCGCGGCCGAACCTGATGGATCGAGGAGATCACCGCCACGACACCACCGCAACCGTCGCGGGCAGGACACGATCCCGAGGGGTGCGGAACCCTTCCGTCAGGGCCGCGCCGGGAACGCAAGCTCGGCGCAGCGGACGCGCCCGCCCGGCGCGCTCCGTTGCCACGACCAGCAGACGGGCCCCCGATTCGCAACCCGGTCGGGCGCGCTCGCGTGGACCGCGGTCATGCGCGCGACGAGCGTCGACCAGGGGACGTCGGCGGCGTTGACGAGCCCGAAGTTGCTGTCCTCACCGTCGAAGCGGCCGCCCGCGGGTTCGTCCACGTATTCGAACCACTGGTCGCCGACCACCCAAGGCGTCGCGTACAGGCCCTGGACGTAGCCGGCGAAGGCATCGGCGCGCGCCGATTGCGTGGGAAGCGTGGGGAAGAGCGGCGGGTAGCTGTTCGGCACCCCGGCGTCGGCAGCGCGAAACGAGTACTCCATCACCATGAGCGGGCGCCGCACTCCCCGGTAGATCGCCGAGAGGGTCGGATCGTGCGGCAGGTAGAACGGCCAGGCTTGTTGGATCTGGTCCTCGAGGCCCGGGATGAGCGCGTAGTCGTCGACCGAGAACACGTCGACGTACGGACGGGCGGCTTCGAGCACCTCGGGCGGGGTCAGCTGGGTGATCTGCTTCACCCCGAGGATCATGTGGTTGGGGTCTTGGGCGCGGATCGCCTCGCTCGTCACCCGGAAGTAGCGCTCGGCGAGCACCCGCAGGAACCCGGCAGGGTCGCCGACGTGCTGATCGGCGACCAGCCGCCCCGGCGCGCCGGCCGGGAGCTTCAGGTAGTCGTCGAGGAGCTGGGTCTGGCCGCGCCAGTCAGGACCCCAGCGCAACTCGCTGTCGGTGACCCAACCGATCAGGTTCGGATCGTCACGGCGCGCGGCGACCGTCCCCGCGGCGGTGGCTTCGGCATGCGCGGCAAACGCGGGAGAGAACCAGTCGTCCGTGCTCGCCATGCTGAGCAGGTACGTGTACGGCATCCGTGGCGCGAACCGATCCACGTCCGACCACGAGCCGATCGTGTTGATGCCCCACGAACGCAGCCGCCGAATCGTCGTGTCCGTCCAGGCGTCGACGTTTGGATAGTTCGCCGCGATCGCCTGGCAGTAGGGACAGACGCCGGTGACCCGGTCCGTGTCGTTGCCATCCGCCGTCACATGGTTGATGCCCGTCGAATAGAAGGGCCGGCCGTCCGGAGTCACGAACCACCAACGATGCCCGTC
>JADGON010000296.1 GCA_017882945.1 Acidimicrobiia bacterium
ACTTCCGTGACCGGTGTCGAGGAATTGGTCGATCAGCTGCGATCGATCGAGGAGCAGCTCCGCGATCTTGCGTACGACCGGCTGCGGGAAGCGGCCAAGGGCGACGAGACGGCCAAGGCGGACGAGAAGAAGCTGCTCCAGGCGCGACGCGGCATCGAGAAGGCCATCCGCGCTCTCGACACCACGGACCTCGTCGGCGACGACGGCCCGTAGCCCGCAAACCGCTCGCCCCGCCCCGGCCCGCCTTGTCATCATGGATGATGGTCGCATCGGCACGTGGGACGCACGATCCGGAGCAGGTGCTCTCGGAGGCCGGCGACTTCCTCGCGAGTGATCCGGTCGCTCACAACGTGATCCTCACGTTGCTCCACGCGCGGAGAGCGCACCCGGAGCCCGGCCGGTACTGGATCGTCGATGTCGAAGGTCGGACCGGTGGCGTCGTCTTCCAGTCGCCGTTGCACTGGAGCGCGACCGTCACGCCGATGTCCAATGACGCCGCGTCGGCTGCGGTCGAAGCCATCGTCGAGGACGGGGTGCGACTTCCGGGGTTGACCGGCGAGGCGGCTACCGCCGCGAGCTTCGCGGGGAGCTGGACCGAACGAGCGCGCGTCGCGGCTCGCCCGGTTCGGGGACAACGGATCTACGAGGTGGGACGCGTCATCGCGCCGAATCCCACCGGTGGCCGGCTCCGCGCCGCAACCGAGGCGGACCGGAGCCTGCTCGTCGCGTGGCTCCAGGAGTTCCAGATCGAGATCGACGAGACGATCGGCGACGCAGTCGCGGCTGTCGATCGCCGCCTCCCCGCTGGTCAGCTGTGGATCTGGGACGATGGCACACCCGCCGCCTTCGCCGGGCTCTCCGAAGCCGTCGCCGGGGTCGTGCGGATCGGGCCGGTGTACACGCCGCCCGACCGCCGCGGTCACGGCTTTGCATCCGCGCTCGTCGCCACGGTCTCCAGCGCGGCCCTCGCCGAGGGGCACCGGTGCATCCTGTACACGGATCTCGACAACCCGACCTCCAACTCGATCTACCGCGCCACCGGTTACCGAGCTGTTTCGGAAGCCCTCAAGTACGAATTCGGCGAGCCCGGCTGACGGTCCGCGTGGTGCTCGCCTACGACGAACCGGGCGCACCCGGCCCTCGAAGCGACCTCGGACACGCCACCCGTGTGGTGCCTCCGTCGTGGGCCGAGAGGCTGAACCGCGGGAGTGAGCCGCCGCGGGCTCAGGTCTTGGCGGAAGGCGCGACCCGGTAGGGGCGGTTCAGCGCGTCAATGAGCTCGCGGAGGCGGGCCCAGCTCCGGCGGTCGAAGCGGAACGAGATCCGGTCCAGCTCGGGGAAGTCCTTGTCGTCGGCCTCGACCTTCGTCGCGCCGATCGTCTCGATGCTTCCCTTGACCACGATGTCGGCGAACGCCGCGTTGAGCGCCTCGAGCTGGCCGGCATCGGGCTCGTGATGCATGCGCAGCACGAGGTTCCCCTCCACGAATCGCATCGAGTGGTAGTTGGCGTAGAAACCCGTGAGCTCATCGACCGCGGTCTCGACATCGTCGGTGACCAGCACGAGCTTCAGGTCTTCGCCCGAGATATAGCCGCGTTCCTCGAGCTCGGCCTGCACGAACTCGAGCCAACCGGTCCAGTAGGTACCCCCGGGAACGTCGAGCAGGACGATCGGCGCCGGCTGGGCCTTGCCCGTCTGGATGAGGGTGAGGGTCTCGAACGCCTCGTCGAGCGTCCCGTAGCCACCCGGAAGCAGCGCGAACCCGTCGGACTCCTTCACGAACGTGAGCTTGCGGGTGAAGAAGTAGCGGAAGTTCACCAGCTTCGGGTCACCCGCGAGGAACTCGCTCGTCGTGGCTTCGAACGGGAGCCGGATCGTCACCCCGAACGCGTTCTCGACGCCGGCGCCCTCGATCCCGGCGGTCATGATCCCGGGGCCGGCACCGGTGATGACCATCCAGTCGTGTGCCGCCAGCGCGGTCGCCAGCCGGCGGGCCTGGTCGTAGAGCGGGTCGTCCGGCCGCGTCCGCGCGGAACCGAAGATCGAGGCCTTGCGCGCCGCGCGGTACGGAGCGAAGACGTGGAACGCGTAGCGAAGCTCCTTGAGCGCCGCGCTCGCGATCTTGAGGTCACCGCGTGAGGCGCTGTCGCGCGCCAGCCGGAGCGCGGACGTGACGAGCTCGAAGACGAGATCCTCGTTGCGCCCGGCCTCCACCTCGTCCACGAGCGCGGCGATGTCCCGGTCGAGCTCCGGGTCACCCGTCCGGTAGCGGGGGAGCTTCTGCATCAGTCGCCGGGAAGCAGTGGGAGCGCAAGCTCGGCAAGGTCCGTCTCGGGTCGCGCCCCGATGTGCGAGATCACCTCCGACGCGCAGAGCGCGCCCAGCCGACCGCAGAGCCCGAGGTCGTAGTCCCGGGTGAAGCCGTGCAGGAACCCCGCCGCGTAGAGGTCGCCGGCGCCGGTGGTGTCGATCAGCTTCCCGCCGGGGATCGGGTGGGCGTCAACGACGTGCACCTCCTCGCCGCGGATGATCACCGAACCCTTCTCGCCGCGAGTCAGCGCCGCCACCTCGCAATGGCCGGTCACCCGCTGCAGCGCGGCGTCGAAGGTGTCGACCTCGTAGAGCGCGAGGATCTCGGCCTCGTTCGCGAAGAGGATGTCCACCGAGCCCTCGACGAGGTCGAGGAAGGTCTCGCGGTGGCGTTCGACCGCGAACAGGTCCGAGAGCGTCAGCGCGACGCGCTGACCGGCATCGTGCGCGTAGCCGGCTGCGGCGCGGTACGCGAGCTGGGCGCCGGGAGAGTCCCAGAGGTACCCCTCGAGGTAGGTGATCGATGCCGACGCGATCAGCTCCGGATCGACATCGAGCTCGCCGAGCTCCACGGACGCTCCGAGGTACGTGTTGAGCGTCCGCTCGGCGTCGGGGGTCACGACGATCAGGCAGCGTCCGGACGGCAGGCCGTCGGACGCCGGCGGCGTGTCGAACTGCACCCCCGCGGCGCGCAGGTCGTGCGCGTAGACCGCGCCGAGCTGGTCGGTGCGCACCCGCCCGATGAACGCAGCATTGCTTCCCAGGGACGCGAGACCGGCCATCGTGTTCGCAGCCGAGCCGCCGGAGATCTCCACCGCGGGATTCATCGCCGCGTAGAGCGCTTCAGCCCGCTCGGTGTCGATGAGGGCCATCGTGCCCTTGACCATGCCCTGGGTCTCGACGAACTCGTCGGACTCGTGGCTCAGGACATCGACGAGCGCGTTCCCAATCGCGACGACATCAATCATTCCCGCTCGCTCTCCTCGGTTCAGGCTTCGACAGGGGCCGACGGCCGCAGCACGACGGGGACCGGGACGTTGACCGGCTCGTCGTGGTGGTGCGGCTCGGGCGCGGGGCGCAAGCGCCGGCCCACGGTGTTGATGCGTCCGTACAGCGTCGTGCGCTGCTCGAGCGGCCGACCGAGCGTGTCCACCATCGCGTGGAAGTCGCTCTCGTCGGCTTCCTGGCCGTGGTTCGCGCCGGCCGCCCGCGAGATGTTCTCGTCCATGAGCGTCCCTCCGAGGTCGTTGCAGCCCGCCTGCAACGCCTGGCGCGCGCCGGCGATGCCGGTCTTGACCCAGGAGATCTGCACGTTCTCGATCCAGCCGCGGTAGGTGATGCGCCCGACCGCCTGCATCAGGAGCAGCTCCCGGAACGTCGGACCCTTGCGGGCGCGCTTCTGCAGGAAGATCGGCGTCGCCATGTGGACGAAGGGGAGCGGGACGAACTCCGTGAACCCGCCGGTCTCCTGCTGCAGGGTCCGCGTGCGCACCAGGTGGTTGGCCACATGGACCGGTCGCTCGACGTGGCCGAACATGATCGTGACGTTCGAACGTAGGCCGACCGAGTGCGCGATGCGGTGAGCTTCGAGCCACTCCTCCGTGTTGACCTTGTCCGGACAGATGACGGCGCGGACCTCGTCGTCGAGGATCTCGGCCGCGGTACCCGGCAAGGTCGACAGCCCCGCCTCCTTCGCCAGGGTGAGGTACTCGCCGAGGTCCATCCCGAGTCGCTTGGCCCCCTCGGTCACCTCGAGCGCGGTGAACCCGTGGATGTGGATCTGCGGCGCGACGGCCTTCACGGCCCGGGCGATGTCCAGGTAGTAGTCGCCGTCGAAGTCGGGGTGGATGCCTCCCTGCAGACACACTTCGGTCGCACCGCAATCAACGGCCTCGAGCACGCGGGCCTGGATCTCCTCGACGCCGAGCAGGTACGGGTCGCCGCGCAGGTTCAGCGAGAGCGGACCCTTCGAGAACGCGCAGAACCGGCACTTGAACGTGCAGATGTTCGTGTAGTTGATGTTCCGGTTGCGCACGAACGTGACCGTGTCGCCCACGATGTCGCGCCGCAGCTCGTCAGCCACCGCGAAGACAGACAGCATCTCGGGGCCGCGCGCGCCGAGCAGCGTGACGATCTCGTCGACACCGACCTCTTCACCACGCCGTACGCCGTCGAGCACCTCGCCGACCGGACCTCCGGCACGCGCCGGGGTCGGTGCCGGGAGCAGGGAGGGCGGGGCGACGTCGCCACCGCTCGACCAGCGATCGTCGCGAGCGAGTCCCTCGAGGTCGTTCGCGCACAGGACCGCGAAGCGCACCGCCGGATCGAGCCACTGCTCGGGATCGCGCACGTACTCGGGATACACGGTGAGCCTCGGTGCGAGCGTCTTCCCCGCAGCTTCGGTCGCCGCGCGCAGGAGATCGAGCGCGGGCCACGGTCGCTCGGGGTTGACATGATCGGCGGTGACCGCAGAGACGCCACCCCAGTCGTCGATCCCGGCGGAGACGAGATCACCCAGCCCGTCGGGGTCGGTGAGATTCGGCGGAGCCTGGATGTGCATCGCACCGCCGAGCACGAGCCGCGCCAGCGCGATCGCCTGCAGCAGATCTTCGGGCGGGCACGGCGGTGCGTCGTGCATCTTCGTGCCGGGCTTGGGCAGGAAGTTCTGGACGATCACTTCCTGGACGTGGCCGTGCCGCTCGTGCGCGGCGCGAATCGCGAGGAGCGCGTCGAGCCGCTCTTCGACGGTCTCGCCGAAGCCGACGAGGATCCCGGTCGTGAACGGGATGCGCGCCCGGCCCGCGGCTTCGAGCGTGGCCAGGCGGCGGCTCGCGGTCTTGTCCGGCGCACCGTGGTGCGGCCCGCCGGGCTCGTGGAGCCAGTCCGCGAGCGACTCGAGCATCATCCCCTGGGACGGGCTGACCGCGCGGAGCCGCTCGAGGTCGGCCTCGCCGAGCGCGCCGGCGTTGGCGTGGGGGAGCAGGCCGGTCTCGTCCAACACCGCCTGGCACGCGGCGACGAGGTAGTCCACCGTCGAGGAGTAGCCGCGGGCGGCGAGCCACTCCGCGGCGACGGGGTAGCGGTCCTCGGGACCCTCGCCCAGCGTGAACAGGGCCTCGTGGCAGCCCTGGGCGGCACCGGCCCGCGCGATCGCGAGCACGTCCTCGATCGGCAGGAACGGCTGGTCGAGGCGCGCCGGGGGCTTGGCGAACGTGCAGTAGCCGCAGCGGTCGCGGCACAGCATCGTGAGCGGGATGAAGACCTTGGGCGAGAACGTGACCCGATTGCCGTGGTGCGCGTCGCGCAGCCGCCCCGCGGCATCGACGAGCTCGGCCAGGGGCGCGTGCAAGAGCTCTCGCGCCTCGACGGGGGTGATCACGCTTGCAGCCTACGCGCCGGTCATCCCGCTAGATTTCACCGCTCATGGCCGGGCAGATCAGGAGCACTTCGTGAGCGGAAGCGGCCGAGACGTCATCGCCTTGGCCCGGGAGCTGGCCGCCGAGTTCGGTGAGCGGGCCGGCGAGGTGGACCGGGAGGGACGGTTCCCCCACGAGAACATCGCTCGGCTCAAGGAGTCCGGCTATCTCCAGCTGCCCATCCCCGAGGAGCTGGGCGGGAGCGGCGCGGATCTGTCGACCGTCTGTCGTGCCCAGTCGATCCTGGCCGGTGGCTGCGCGTCGACCGCGCTCGCCGCGAACATGCACCTCTTCGGTCTCGGCGCGGCAGCCGAGTCCCTGGCCGACGGTCAGGACGAGGCCCGGATGGTCCTGCAGCTCGCGGCGACCGGCATCGTCATCGGCGGGTCGTTCACCGACGCGGCCACCGGTCTCAACGTCCGCGCGTCGTCGACCCCGGCCGAGCGGGTGGAGGGCGGCTACAAGATCCACGGTCGCAAGGCCTTCTGCTCGCTCGCTCCCGCGCTCGACATCTTCTACGGCACCGCCGGCCTGACCGACGGCACCGGTCTGCTCCTGTTCGCCATCGGGCGGGACGCGCCGGGCCTCTCGTTCGTGGACACCTGGGACACGATGGCGATGCGCGGCACCGGCTCCTGGGACGTCATCTTCGACGAGGTGTTCGTGCCCGAGTTCATGGCGCAGGTCGGCACGCCGTGGGACGAGTGGGATCGGCGCAGCGAGCGAATGCTGTCGTGGTTCTCCTGCACGGTCGCGTCGGTGTACCTCGGCATCGCGGAAGCGGCCCTGGCGTTCACCGCTTCGTACCTCTCCAAGCGGACGCTCGGGGGAATGAAGCACCCGATCTCGCGCCAGCCCGGCATCATCTTCGGGGCGGGCGAAGTCGACGCGCTCATCCGACCGGCTCGCGCGTTGCTCGAAGACACCTTGCGCCGCCGCGAGGACCGCGTCCTGCCCGCGCACGAGGTCGTCGCCGTGAAGTACTGCGTGACCAACGCGGCCGTCGCGGCCGTTGACAGGTGCTTCCGGATGGTGGGCGGCAGCGGCCTCTACCGGCGGCTGCCGATCGAGCGGATGTTCCGCGACGTGCAGGCCGGACCGCTGCACCCACCCACGAACGACCTCGCACTCGAAGGGCTCGGCCGCGCCGCGCTCGGCATTCCCGCCGACGCCCAGCCCCGCTGGGGCGACTGATCCACCGCCGACTCCGGCTAGCCGAGAGCTTCCTTGTCGGCGAGCCAGATGACCTGCTCCGCGCGGACGCGGGTCGCGGGCAGCGACTCGTCGCCGGCGCGCACTCGCGCGAACACTTCGCGCTTCTCCGCTCCCGCAACGGTGACCAGCACGAGACGTGCGCGTTCGATCGCGGGATAGGTGAACGTGAGCCGAGGGTGGGGATGCAGCTCGTCGCCCGCAGTGGTCACGTAGTGGTCGGTGATGTCCAGCGTCGGCGACCCGGGGAACAACGAGGCGGTATGACCGTCCGGACCCAGGCCGAGATGCACGACATCGATCGGGCTACGGGTCCGGACGAGCGCGTCATAGACGTTTGCGGCGGATTCCGGGGTGGGTCCGGCCGTGGCCATCGAGTGCAGAGCTTTCGGTTGCGCGATCGCGAACAGGACGCGGCGGATCATGCCTTCGTTCGAGTCCGGATCCGTGACCGGGACGAAGCGCTCGTCGCCGATGAACACCTCCGTGCCCGACCAGTCCATCGCGCGCGTGGCGAGCGCCTCGTAGCTCTCCTCGGCGGTCGAGCCGCCCGAGAGCGCGATCGACCGCGGCTTCCGCTCGGCCACCAGGTCGGCGAACGCCTCTTGCACGCTCTCGACCTCGCGCACCTCACCGAAGAAGCTCATGGAGTCCTCCAATGGTCCTTGTCCTCGTGTCCGAGGAGCGCGTCGGCCTCCGGGGGTCCCCAGCTACCGGCTTCGTAGAAGCACAGCGGCAACGCGTTGTGCTCGAAGGCCTCGACGATCGGCATCACGACCCGCCACGACTGGAGGACCTCGTCGCTGCGCAGGAAGAGCGTGGCGTCGCCCTGCAGCGCGTCGAAGATGACTCGCTCGTAGGCCTCGGGCGGATCCTCGTCGAACGCCTCCTGGTACGAGAAGTCGAGGTCCACCGTCCGGACCCGGAACGGCGACCCGGGCACCTTGGCGCCGAACGACACCTCGATGCCTTCGTCGGGCTGGATCCGGAGCACCGTCGTGTTCGGCTCGATCGAGTCCACCGCACTCTTCGGCAGCGGCAGGAACGGCACCTGCTTGTAGCGCACCGCGACCTCGGTCACGCGCCGGGCCAGCCGCTTGCCGGTGCGCACGAAGAACGGCACCCCGGCCCAGCGCCAGTTGTCGATCTCGAGGCGCAACGCGAGGAACGTCTCGGTGGTGCTGTCGGGCGAGACTCCTTCTTCGTCGCGGTAGCCGGGCACCGGCTCTCCATCGACGACTCCGGCGCTGTACTCGCCCCGCACGACCAGCTGGGGAAGGTCCCAGGGCTGCAAGGGGCGGATCGACCGGAGCAGCTTGACCTTCTCGTCGCGCACGGCGTCCGCGGCAAAGCTCGCGGGCGGCTCCATCGCGGTGAGCGCGAGGACCTGGAGCAGGTGGTTCTGCACGATGTCGCGCAGCGCACCCGCCTGCTCGTAGAACGTGCCCCGGTGCCCGACCCCAAGGGACTCGGCCACCGTGAGCTCGACGTGATCCACGTATCGACGGTTCCACAACGGCTCGAAGATCGCGTTCGCGAACCGCAGCGCCAAGATGTTCTGCACCGTCTCCTTGGCCAGGTAGTGGTCGATGCGGAAGATCTGGTGCTCCTGGAAGACCGCGTGCAGCTCGTCGTCGAGCTCCTGGGCGGTCGCGAGGTCGTGACCGAACGGCTTCTCGATCACCAGGCGTCGGAACGTCCCGGGCGGCTCCTCGGCCATGCCTTCTGCGCCCAGCGCCCGGGCCACCTTCGCGAACGCGCTGGGCACGGTGGCGAGGTAGTACAGCCGGTTCCCCGCGGTTCCGTGCTTCACATCACAGGCGTCGAGGGTCTCCTTCAGCCGGACGAACGTGTCCTCGTCGTCGAACGAGCCGGCGACGTAGTGAAAAGACACGCCGCGGGCGGCGAGACCGGGGGCACGCGCCGCGAAGTCCTCGTCGGACATCTCGGTGCGAGCCACGCCGATGACGGCGAACCGCTTCGGGATCTGGTTCCGCTCCGCGAGACGAGTCAGGGCGGGATAGAGCTTGCGGCCGGCCAGGTCTCCGGTGGCACCGAACACCACCAGGGCACCCGAGAGCGCGACGTGGGCTCCGTCGCTTCGCTCCGTCATTCCTTCGATCCTCCGGTCGGCCGCGCGGGATCATACGAGGGATGGATGAGCAAACGGTCCAGATCTACCAGGATCACGCGAGCGAGTGGTCCCGCCGGCGCGCCGGTCGGCACCGGGCCGACGCAGCCGGATTCGTCGAGTCGACCGCGGCCGATGCCGTGCGGATCGACCTCGGCTGCGGGCCCGGGCACTACACCGCGGACCTCGGAGCTCCGGTCGTGGCGATCGACGCCGCATGGGCCATGTTGCCGCTCGCTCGCGCGGCAGCTCCGAGCGCGCTCTGCATCCAGGCCGACCTCGAGGCGCTGCCGTTCCGGTTCGCGTCGCTCGGCGGCGCATGGGCCCGGCACAGCTACCTGCACGTCGCGCCGCAGCGGCTGCCGCAGGCGCTTGCGCAGCTCCACCACGCCCTGGCCGTCGGGGCTCCGATCGCGCTCTCGATGAAGCTCGGAGACTACGAAGGCAACGCGCTTCCGGGTGACGACTTTCCGGGCCGCTTCTTCGCGCTCTGGCCACCCGAACGGCTCACCGAGGTCCTGCGCGGTGCCGGCTTCGACGAGACCGAGTGCGAGGTGAGCGACTCCTCGATCCATGTCCGTGGGTCCCGGGCCCGCACCCTGCCGGACTTCGTCGGCCCCGACATGCGCATCCTCGTGTGCGGGCTGAATCCGAGCCTGCGCGCCGCCGATGTCGGGGTGGGCTTCGCCGGTCCCAGCAACCGCTTCTGGCCCTGCGCCATCGATGCCGGTCTGACGACGGTCGCACGCGATCCCTGGCACGCGCTGTGTCACCACGGGATGGGCATGACCGACCTGGTCAAGCGCGCGACGGTGGGCGCCGCGGAGCTCGGCGCGAATGAGTACCGGGAGGGTGCACAACGGGTCGAGCGACTCGTGCGGTGGCTCGATCCGGGCGCGGTGTGCTTCGTCGGCCTCGCGGGCTACCGCGCGGCCGTTGACAAGCGCGCACGACCCGGGGTGCAACCGCAGCGATTCGGTGGCGCGCCCGCGTACGTGATGCCGAGCACCAGCGGCCTCAACGCGCGCGCGTCGCGCGCCGAGCTCGCCGACCATCTCCGCGCCGCGTGGGTGCTGGGCGACCGGAAGAGCTAAGCCGCGATCTCGGCGGTCCGCTTCTCCAACGTCGCGATGAGGTCGCGGTACGACTGCGCGAACGAGTCCACACCCTCGCGTTCGAGGGTGTCGGTCACGTCGTCGAAGTCCACGCCGGCTGTCGCGAGGTCCTTCATGACTTCGTGCGCACCGTCGACATCGGCCGCAACCGTGTCGGCCTCGAGGTTGGCGTCGCCCTGGTGCAGCGCGTCGATCGACGCGGGCGCGAGCGTGTTGACGGTGTCCGGACCGACGAGGGAGTCGACGTAGAGGGTGGGGGAGTAGGCGGCGTTCTTCGTGGACGTCGACGCCCACAACGGCCGCTGCAGCTTGGCGCCCTGCTTCGCGAGCGCATCCCACCGGTCACCCTTGAACCGCTCGCGGAACAGCGAGTAGGCGAGCTTGGCGTTGGCCACCGCGGCCCGACCGCGCAACGGGGAGGCGTCGGCCAGGCGCTGGTCGGTCTCGGTGTCCACCCGGCTCACGAAGAACGACGCCACCGAGCTCACACCGCCGGGGTCGCCACCGGAAGCAACGAAGCGCTCGAGACCCTTCAGGTACGCCTCGATGACGGCAGCGTGACGGACAAGGCTAAAGATCAACGTGACGTTGACGTTGATGCCTGCCGCGATGGTCTCCTCGATGGCCGGGATGCCCTCGAGCGTGGCCGGGATCTTGATCAGGATGTTCGGCCGACCGAGCCGCTTGAAGATCGCGGCGGCCTGCTCGATCGTCGCGGTGGTGTCGTGGGCGAGCAGCGGCGAGACCTCGATCGAGACGAACCCGTCGCCCCGGTCGTAGTGGTCGTAGATGGGCCGGAGCAGGTCCGCGGCGCCGCCAATGTCGTCGACCGCGAGTGCCCAGAACGCGTCCTCCGCCGAGATGCCCTGCTGGTGCAGCTCGAGCAGCTGGTCGTCGTACCCTTCGCCGCCGGCGATCGCCTTGTCGAAGATCGTCGGGTTCGAGGTGACACCCCGGATCCCGTCTTCATCGATGAGTGTCGCCAGCCCGCCGCCGCGCACCATCGTGCGCGTGATGTTGTCGTACCAGGGACTCTGGCCGAAGTCGTTGAGTCGTGCGATCGCGCTGGTCATTCGTCCTCCTCGAGTGCAAGCAGAGCTTCGGCGCGTGCCACGACGTTGTCCACCGTGAAGCCCATCTCGCGCATGGCGACGTCTCCCGGAGCGGAGGCGCCGAAGTGGTCGATGCCGATCGTGTCGTCGGCGTACCGCTCCCACCCGAACGTGCTTGCTGCTTCGACCGCGAGTGTGAGAGCTCCGGGCGGGAACACCTCGGCCTGCTCGTCGTCGGGCAGCGCGGCGAATAGCTCCCAACACGGCATCGAGACGACCCGCGCCGAGACTCCCCGTGAAGCGAGCACATCGTGCGCGCCGACGCAGAGCTGCACCTCGGAACCGGTGCCCACGAGCACGATGTCCGGGCCGGCGGGCTCCTCGTCGACCAGCACGTACGCGCCCCGAGCCACGCCGCGCTCGGCGCGGTCCCCGGTCGCGGCCAGCACCGGGAGCTTCTGTCGGGTGAGGATGATCGCGCTCGGACCGTCGTTGTTCACGTGCACGCGCCATGCCTCGGCGGTCTCGTTGGCGTCGGCCGGCCGGATCACCCGGATGCCGGGCATCGCACGCATCGCCGCGAGCTGCTCGACGGGCTGGTGGGTCGGCCCGTCCTCGCCGAGCCCGATCGAGTCGTGCGACCAGACGAACGCCGTCTTGTACCCCGAGAGTGCCGCGACGCGCACGGCACCACGCATGTAGTCGCTGAACACGAAGAACGTGCCGCCGAACGGCAGCAGCCCGCCGACTGCCATCCCGTTCATGATCGCGCCCATGCCGTGCTCGCGGATCCCGAAGTGGATCTGGCGCCCGCGGAAGTCGTGGGTGCCGATCACACCGGCGTCGGCGAGCAGCTTCGTGCCGGTGTTGCCCGTGAGGTCCGCGCCGCCGCCGACGAGACCGGGAACCACGTCGGTGATCGCGTCGAGCGTGTCGGAGCATGCCGAGCGGGTGGCGACCGAGTCTCCGGGCGACCAGCTCGGAAGCTTGCTCTCCCAGCCCTCGATGCCGCGCCCTTCGATGCACGCCGCGTAGTCCTCGGCCATGGCGGGTTCGGCCTTGCGCATCGCGTCGCGGCGCTGTTCCCAGGCTTCGCGCTGCGCGCGTCCACGGACGCCGATGTCGCGATACCAGGCGACGACGTCGTCGGGCGCGATGAAGTGCTCGTCGGGCGGCATGTCGAGGATCGTCTTCACCGCGCGGATCTCATCTTCTCCGAGCGCTTCGCCGTGGGCCTTCGAGGTGTCCGTGAAGTTCGGCGACGGGTACCCGATGTGACTGCGCAGCACGATGACGCTCGGGCGGTCGGCTTCCGCCATGCCTTCGCGGATCGCCCGCTCGAGCGCGTCGAGATCGTTGGCCGCCTCGCCGACCTCCACGACGTGCCATCCGTAGCCCCGGAAGCGCAGCACCGCGTCGTCGGTGAGCGACAGCTCCGTCGGTCCGTCGATCGTGATGTGGTTGTCGTCGTAGATCGCGACCAGCCGTCCCAGCCCGAGGTGCCCGGCGAGCGACGCCGCCTCGTGGCTGACGCCCTCTTCGAGGTCGCCGTCGCCGCAGATCGCGAACACGTGGTGGTCCGTGAGCCCGGGACCGAACCGCTCGCGCAGGTTGGCTTCCGCGAGGGCCAGGCCGACGGAGTTCGCGATGCCCTGCCCGAGCGGGCCGGTCGTGAGCTCGACCCCGGGGGTGTGCGGGTACTCGGGGTGACCGGGCGTGCGCGAGCCCCACTGGCGGAACTGCTCGATGTCACTGAGCTCGAGCCCGAAGCCGGTGAGGTAGAGCAGCGAGTAGAGCAACATCGACGCGTGTCCGTTGGAGAGCACGAACCGGTCGCGGTCCGGCCAGTGCGGATCCGCGGCGTCGAACTTCATCACCCGCGTCCACAGGACGTGAGCCAGGGGAGCCAGCGCCATCGGCGTGCCGGGGTGGCCGGAATTGGCCTTCTGGACCGCGTCCATGGACAAGCCACGGATCACGTTGATGCCCCGGGTCTCGATGTCACCCGGCACGGATCCTGTCGATTCAACGGCCGCCACGGTCATGCTCCCCACTGTTCGGTCCAGATGCGATCCGGCGCTCCATGATCTGCGGCGAGCCTAGGTCGCGTCTCTTGCGAATCGAGGCACATACGGCCTCGGGCTCAGTCGCCGAAGAGGGCGAGGCTGGCCGTGAAGGCGTGCACATGGTTGCGGCCGCCGACCGGTCCGAGCTCGCCCGCGCAGAAGGCGCCGGCGAGGGGCAGGGGGCCCAGCAGTTCCTCGACCAGCTCCGCGTCGTGATTCGGTGTGCCGAAGAGTCGCTCCCCGCGTCCGGTGCACGCGAAGAGCAACGCGCTCCTCGCGGTCGCACCGGAGAGCAGCTCGCCGAGGTCCTCGTCCGCGGCGACGGCGTCGCGGACCTGGAACTGGACCGTGCGCCCGACGCCGACGCTGGTCCCGACGGTGATCGACCCATCCTGCTTGCTCGCGCCGAGGACACTGCGCACGAGGAAGTCACCCCGGCCGAAGTCGGCCTGATGCTCGTCGACCACGACACCGATCTGCAGGCCCTGCGACAGCAGCAGCCGCTCCCCGTCCGAGAGGGCTTCCGCGATCTCCGCCAGGCGCTCGAGCGCGGGCTTACCGGCGAGCTCGCGAATGGTGTTGTCGTGCGCGTCCGTGACGATGAACGCGCTGCCGATCGGACGGCAGCCCTGCGACACGACGGCCCGCACGGTCGGGGCACCCGCGAGCAGCACCCCGACCGCTCCGTCGCTGCGGAGCTCGTCGTCGAGCAGAAGGCGGTTGGCCCCGGGGCCGGTGGCCGCCGACGCGAGCCCACCGATGACCTGGAGGTCCGGGTGATCGTCGTCGAGCCGCTCGACGAACGTCTCGACCGGGAACGTAAAGGGGTCGGCGAACAGCAACAGCGTGTGCGCGCCGCCGATCGCGTCGTCTTCGGCTCCGGTGCCGGGCGCCGGCCAGCCACTGATCGCGGGCCCGTCCGGGGTGTTCACGGTGTGCAATCCGACGGGAGTGACGGAGCCATCGACGCGGGCCGCCCACGCCGAGAGCGCGGGAGGTCCCTCGATCTCGACCGCGCCGCCGATGATCGCGGCGGCGGTCATGCCGACGAGCACGCCCGGTTCCAGGAGGCTCCGGAGCGCAGCGGTCATGTCCTCGAGCGCGCCCACGAACTGCGGCGACGCGAAGACCACGAGCAGGTCCGGCGGCTCGCCCTCGAGCTGCTCGAGCAGGCTGCCCGCGATCTCACCCACCGCGTGCGCGGGGATCGGATGCTGCGACAGCGCCGCCGCGTACCGGCTCACGAGATCACAATCACATCGACGGTCTTGGGGCCGTGCACACCGATGGTCTGGCGCATCTCGAGGTCGGCGGTGCGACTCGGACCGCTCACCCAGCTCATGTTGCTGGGGTGCCGATCGCTCGACTGCAACCGCACCGCATCCTCGATCGTGGCGACCAGGTCGTCGGCGCGCACGGCGCAGACGTGCGCGGGCGGGATGATGTGCGTGCCGCGCGGCCGTCCGGGACCGCAGGGCAGCAGCAAGGTGCCGGTCGCCGCGATGCCGGCACGCGCACCGGTCACCCCCGCGCCGGCCTGACCGATCTCCGCGCGCCAGTCGACATCATTGGCCGCAAGCAGCTCACCCCCGGCCCACGCCACCTCGTCGCGCAGCCCCAGGCGCTCGATCAGCGGATCGGTCACCGGCATCGCGATCCGTCGCCGGCCGGCCAGCGCGACCGCGCGCTCGGCCACCACCCGGGCCGCTTCGGCCGGGGCGAACGGCCCGTGCACCGTCATCCCGTTCTCCGCGGCCGCGACCAGGAACGCATCGATCACCGACTGGCTCACCATTGCGCGTCACCGCGGACGCGCGTCTCCCATCGCGCACGGAACGATTGTGGGGCGGGCAGGGGGGCATCGCGAGTCTCGGTCCACGCCCGGAGTGCGGGGACACGGCCGCCCGACCGCCGGGTCCATCCCTGATCCCGCCCGCGGAGGGCGCGTGCGGCGAGCCGGGTGAGCCGGGCCGATGCCGCATACCCACCCGGGCTCGACCAGAGGCTCGCCCAGACCGTGAACGCGGTCCGGCGGTTGCTGCGGGGCGCGGGTCGGGATGCCAGCGGCAGGTGCAGACCGGGAGACTCGAACCCCTCGCCGGGCCGGCGTCGGTGACCGGGTTCGGCCCGGGCCGGCGGTGAAGGCAGGGGATCGACCGGCCCGGGGCGACGGAGGTCGGCGCGCAGTCGCACCAAGAGGTCCGCGAGCGGGATCTCGACCGGGCACGCCTCGGTGCAGGCGCCGCACAACGTCGAAGCCTCGGGGAGGTCGCGCCCCTCGGTCCCGTCGAGCGAGAGCAGGGGCGTGAGCACCTTCCCCATCGGACCGCTGTAGACCGCGTCGTACGCGTGGCCGGAGATACGGCGGAAGACGGGGCAGACGTTGAGACACGCGCCACACCGGATGCAGGCGAGCATGTCCTCGTAGGCGGTCCCGATCAGCCGGAGCCGGCCGTGATCGAGGAGCACGACGTGCAGGATCTCGGGCCCGTCGATCTCGCCCTCGCGCCTCGGGCCGTTGATCATCGTCACGTAGTTCGAGATGCGCTGGCCCGTCGCACTCATCGTCAGCAGGGGGAGCAGCGTCGCGAGATCGGCGAAGCGTGCGATCACCTTCTCCACCGGTACGACCGCAACTTGGACCCGCGGGACGATGGTGCAGAGGTCGCCGTTGCCTTCGTTCGTCACGAGCACGATGGTTCCCGTGTCGGCCGCCACGAAGTTGGCCCCGGTGACGCCCAGGTCGGCTTCGAGGAACCGCGCCCGAAGATGACCCCGGGCCCAGGCGGTGATCGCCTCGTGCTCGACCGGGAGCTCGTCGTCCGCGCGCGTCTGCAAGACATCCGCGACCTGGGCGAGCGTCTTGTGGATCGCGGGCACGATCATGTGCGACGGCCGTTCGCCCGCGACCTGGACGATGTACTCGCCGAGATCCGTCTCGACCGCCTCGATGCCCGCATCCTCGAGCGCGTCCGCGAGATCGATCTCCTCGGTGGCCATCGACTTCGACTTCACGGCGCGTGTGAGCCCTTCGTTCCGCGCGATCTCGATGATGATCCGGCGCGCGTCCTCCGGGCTCGCCGCCCGGTGCACGTGCACGCCGAGTCCGGCGAGCGTCGTCTCCGCCCGGTCCAGCCAGCCGGGAAGATCGGCGAGCGTCTCGCGACGGATGGCTGCGGCCCGATCCTTCAGCTCCGGGAAGTCCTCGGCGACATCTCGTGACGTGAAGAGTCGCCGATCGAGATTCCGCAGCGCGTGTTGAAGGTCGGGATCGGCGACCGCGCTCGCGGCCCGCTCCGCCAAGGTGTCACCCGCGGTGACGACTCGGTGACTCACGCGCGTCCCGCGGCGAGGCCCGCGGCGAGGAGCTGCGCGACGTGCACGGGTTCGGGGCCGATGCCGGTGCGGCGCCGCCGTCCCTCGAGGTGCAGCAAGCACGCGACATCGCCACTCACCAACCAGCGCACACCCGTAGCAGCCGCGTGCGCGAGCTTGTCGTCGGCCAGCGGCGCGGCGATCTCCCCGTGCTCGACCGAGAACGTCCCACCGAAGCCGCAACAGGTCTCCGGCTCTTCGAGCTCGATGATCGTCGCGCCTGCCGCGGCGAGCAGCCGACGCGGCGCGTCACGCACCCCGAGGTTGCGCAGGCCATGGCACGCGTCATGGACCGTGACCGAGGCGTCGAGACGCGAACCGAGCTCCACGGTGCCGAGCACGTCGGCGAGGTAGCTCGTCAGCTCGTAGGTCCTGGCGGCGAGCGCGCGGGCCCGCTCCGCGTCGCGGCCCGTCAGCAGACGCTCGTACCAGTGGTGCACCATCGCGACGCACGAACCCGACGGTGCCACCACGACCTCGTACGGCTCGAAGACGTCCAAGAAGTGGCGGGCCAAGCGGGTCGCGGCTTCGGGCTCACCCGCGTTGCAGGCAGGTTGACCACAGCACGTCTGGGCGCTCGGGAACTCGACGGTCGCACCCGCGGCTTCGAGCAGCCGGACCGCCGCGACGCCGACCTCGGGAGTGATCTGGTCGACGACGCACGTGACGAACAGGGCGACGGACAGCATCAGGGGCGAGCGTATGCCGGTTCTCCTGCGAGCCAGACGCCCACGACCTCGAGCGTGGCGCGATCGAGTGCGACGAGATCCGCCCGGGCGCCGATCCCGTGCGACGCGTAGCTCTCCACTCCAACCGCCCGCGCCGGCGTGATCGTCGCCATCTCGATCGCGCGGGGGAGACCGATGAGGGTCTGGATGTTCCGCACGGCCCGGTCCATGGTCAGGGTCGAGCCGGTGAGGGTGCCGTCCTCGAGATACGCCGCCCCGTCGCGTTCGTTGACCAGCTGGCCGAAGGAGTCGAGCCCGACTCCGACGGCATCGGTCACCAGGATGCAGTGCTTGCGCAGCGCGGCGAGCCGCAGCATCGCCGGGTGCACGTGCACGAAGTCGGCGATCAGGCTGGGGGTCAGCCGGTCGTCATCCAGGGCCGCACCCGGGAGGCCCGGCGCGCGGTGCCCGAGTGGGCCCATGCCGTTGAAGAGGTGGGTGACGAGGGTCGCGCCCGCGCTCGCGGCATCGACGGCCTGCTCGAAGCTGCAGCGCGAATGGCCGAGTGCCACGACGACGCCGCGGGCTGACAGCGCACGCGTGGCCGCGAGATCTCGATCAGCTTCGGGCGCGAGCGTCACGAGGCGCACGAGTCCCGGCTGGAGGTCGAGCAGCCCGAGCAGCCAGTCCAGGTCGACCGGGCCGAGCAGCTCCGGCGGGTGCGCCCCCGGGGCGTCGCCCAGGAACGGCCCCTCGAGATGCACGCCCTCGATCCGGGGCAGGCCCGAGGCCACCGCGTCCCGTTGCGCGGCCGCGACCCGGGCCAGCGCCTCGCGGTAGCCGTTGCGCGGCGCGCTCACCAGGGTGGGGAGATAGGACGTGACCCCCGACTCGAGCAGCCGACGGCCCGCGGCCCGCCACTCCTCGGGCTCGGCGCGCCAGAAGTCCACCGCCCCGATCCCGTTGACCTGGATGTCCACGAACCCGGGGGTGAAGACGACGTCAGCGAGGACCCGGGCCCGGCTCGGGGCGTCGTGCTCACCGCGCGCCACGACGAGTCCGTTCTCCACGACGAGCCAGGCGCCCGTCGTGCTCGCGAGCACCGCGCTACTCACTCGGCATGCCGCCCAACCGGATCCGAAGTGCAGCCAGCCCGACGAGCGTGCGCGGCACCCGGCGCGCGATCGACGTGCGCGACGGGCGCAGCTCCGTCACGGTGACCGGCACCTCCGCGGTGGCCAGTCCACTGTGCTCGGCCCGGATGATCAGCTCGGTGTCGAAGAGATCCGCGCCGGACCGGCACGCCCGAATCGCGTTGCGCAACGCGATGAGGTTCAGGACCTTCATGCCGTGGGTGTCGGAGAGCGTCAGCCCGAAGCCGTAGCGCAGGATCCCGCTGAACACACTGGTCGCAACCCGGCGCAGCGAGCTCCGGTCGTCACGTGCGCCCGGCGCCCGCTTCGAGCCGACGACGATCGCCGGGCCCGTGGGGGAGTCGCCCACGTCGAGCAGCTCGAGTGCGGCCTTCAGGAAATCGAGGTCGTAGTAGTCGACGTCGAAGATCACGCCCACGTCACCGGACGCTTCGAGCAGCCCGGTGCGGAGCGCCTCGCCGTAGTCGGCTGCCCGCATGGAGTGCGTCGCCACCTCGGGGATCTGCTCGGCCAGGCGAGCCGCGACCGCGGGCGTCCCGTCGGTGGACCCGTTCTCGACGATGTGCACCTCGAAGCTCGACCCGAGTGCGCGCATCCCCTCCACGACGTCGCGAACGCTCGATTCGAGCATCGCGGCTTCGTTGTAGGCGGGCATGACGATCGAGATCATCCGATTCTCCGGTCCGGAAGGACATCCGAGCGCACCATCGTGGCGCGCGCGACCGGTCGGGCGGGACGCGGACCGTCAGACTCGGGAAGATCGTGGGGCACCGCCCTCGGCCGCCCGGCACTCGCGGCCCCGCGACCGGCCGAGGGAGATCGTGGGGCACCGCCCTCGGCCGCCCGGCACTCGCGGCCCCGCGACCGGCCGAGGGAGATCTTGGGGCACAGGTAGGCTGCCCCCGCCTCCGGGGGAGCCACTGATGACCGACATGCCTGATGTACTGAAGCTCCACGCCGACGGGACGCCGGACAAGCACGCGGTGATCGTCGACGCGAGCCACGGTGCCCGCTCGTCGGTGACGACGTTCGCGGAGCTCAACGAGCTCGTGAACCGGCTTGCCGCCGGGCTGCGGGCCGCCGGGGTGGAGCAGGGGGACCGACTGGTCTGGTGCGGGCCGAACTCCCTCGAGATCATTGCGGTCATCCACGCGGCCCGGAAAGCGGGGCTCGTGGCCGTCCCGTTGTCCTACCGGTTCAACTCCGACGAGATGCAGTACGTCATCGACAACTCGGACGCGACGCTCGTGATCGCAGACGCCGAGTACGCCCCACTCATCGAAGCGGCCCGCGAGCGCCTGCCCAAGGTCAAGGCCTACGTCGGCTTCGTCGCCACCGAGACCCCGGCCGAGCTGCCCGCCGGCTGGTTGTCGTGGCCCGACGTGATCGCGGGCCAGCCGGACGAGGAGCCGTCAGCTCCCGACGCGTCGAGCGTCGGCGCACAGATGCTCTACACCTCGGGGACGACCGGCAAGCCCAAGGGCGCGCTACGCACTACGACGAACCGGGAGATCGTGCTCGCGCTGCTGGCCGAGCTCGGCCTGCAGTTCGGCAACGAGGTGCACATCACGACCGGTCCGATGTACCACTCGGGTCCGCTCGCGTTCGTCTCGGTCAACCACACGCTTGGCGCGCCGATCGTCGTGTTGCGCCGCTTCGACCCGGTGGCGTGGCTCGCGGCGGTGAAGCTCCACTCGGCGACGAACACGTTCTCGGCGCCCACGCAGCTCAAGCGCATCGTCAGCCTGCCACCCGAGGAGCTGGCCCACGCCGACCTCTCCTCCATGCGGTGCCTGATCGCGAACGCGGCACCGGTGCCGTACGCGCTGAAGCAGGAGATCATCGAGAAGCTCGGTGACGGATTCCTCTTCGAGGTCTACGGATCCACCGAGCTCGGGATCATCACGGTGCTGCGGCCCGAGGACCAGCTCCGCAAGCCCGGCTCGTGTGGCAAGCCCTACGGCGGGATCGAGTTCCGGATCGTGAAGGAGGACGGTGCACTCGCCGAGCCGCGTGAGAACGGTGAGCTGTTCATGTCCACGGGGCTCGCGATGGATGGCTACCACCGCACCACCGAGCAGCTGAACGAATACGACGAGGGGCGCTGGAAGTCGGTCGGCGACATCGCGTATGCCGACGAGGAGGGTTACCTCTACATCTGCGACCGCAAGAAGGACATGATCATCTCGGGCGGGGTGAACATCTACCCGGCCGAGATCGAAGCGATCATCCACCAGCACCCGGACGTGCTCGACGTCGCGATCTTCGGGATCCCCGACGACGAGTGGGGCGAGAGCGTGTACTGCATCGTCCAGCCGAAGACGCCGGGAGGCCTGGACCTCGGTGACCTCGAGACGTTCGTCGCCGCGCGCGTCGCGGGCTACAAGCGGCCGCGCGGCTACGAGCTCCGCGACGAGCTGCCTCGCACCGACGCGGGCAAGCTCCTCAAGCGGGTCCTGCGCGACGAGCACTGGAAGGGCCGCAGCCAGGCGGTATGACGCGCCCGACGCACGCCACCCTCTCTGAAGCCCGATCGAAGCTCCTGCTGGCCGAGTACGGCGTCCGGGTGCTTCCCGAACGCAGCGCGAGCACCGCGGCCGAGGCGGTCGCGGCCGCGGCCGAGCTCGGCTTTCCCGTCGTGACGAAGCTCTGTGGCGACGCGATAGCCCACAAGACCGAACGCGGCCTGGTGCGCCTGAACCTCGGCGACGAGGCCGCGGTGCACGCGGCGGCCGAAGCCCTCTTGAACGCCGCGACTGCCGACGACGGCGACGTCGAGCTGCTCGTCGCCCCCATGGTGCACGGTGCCCGCGAGCTCATCGCCGGGCTGCACACCGACGAGCAGTTCGGGCGCTGCGTGATGATCGGCTTCGGCGGGATCCTCGCGGAGGCGATCGCGGACGTGAGCTTCCGGCTCGTCCCCCTGGATCCGGTCGACGCGGAGGAGATGATCGACGAGCTGTCGACCCAGGCGCTGCTCGGACCGTTCCGCGGCGAGCCCGCGGTGGATCGCGCGGCGCTCGTCGCGACGATCATGGGGCTCAGCGAGCTCGCGACCGCCCAACCGGGAGTCGTGTCGGTCGACGTCAACCCGCTGATCGTGGTGGACGGCGTCCCCGTCGCGGTGGACGCGCTCGTCGAGGTGACTGCGTGAGCACCGCAGAGCAGATGCGGGCGCTGTTCGACCCGCGAGGCGTGGTCGTCGCCGGTGCGTCGAGCCATCCGGGGAAGTTCGGCTTCGTCGCCCTGCACAACATCTTGAGCCAGGGGTACGAAGGCCAGGTCTACGCGACGAACCGCGACGGAGGCACGGTCCTCGGGATCGAGACGGTCGCATCGGTTGACGACCTGCCCGCGGACGCGACCGTCGACCTGGTGTTCGTGTGCACGCCCGCCGCGGCCAACCTCGAGCTGCTCGCCGCTTGCGCCCGGCGCGGGATCGGCGCCGCGTTCATCACGTCGGCGGGGTACGGCGAGGCCGGTGAGGACGGGCGGCGGGCCGAGCGCGAGCTGGTCGCCCGAGCCGAGGAGCTCGGCGTGCTCGTGGCCGGCCCCAACGGACAGGGGGTGATCTCCACGCCGTCGAAGCTCTGCGCGCAGATCGTCGCTCCGTGTCCTCCGCCCGGCCGCATCGGGGTCGCCAGCCAGTCCGGCAACTTCGTCTCCTCCTTCCAGAACTACGCGGTCCAGACCGGGATCGGGATCAGCCGGGCGGTCAGCGCCGGAAACGCGGCAATGGTCGGCGTGCCCGACTACCTCGACTTCTACGCACACGATCCGGAGACCGCAGTCGGGCTCGCGTACGTGGAAGGCATCCGCGACGGTCGCGCGTTCTTCGACCGGCTCCGCGCGATCACCCCGCTACAACCGTTCGTCGTGCTCAAGGGCGGAGCGACCGCGGGCGGGCAGCGTGCGGCGGCGTCCCACACCGGCGCGCTGGCCAGCGATGACCGCGTGTTCGACGGCATGTGTCGGCAGGCAGGGATCACGCGCGCCGACACGGTCGAAGAAGCGTTCGAAGCGGCCGCAACGTTCGCGACCCAGCCGCTGCCGAAGGGGCCGAACGTCGCGGTGGTCACGACGGCGGGCGGTTGGGGCGTCGTGACCGCCGACGCGATCACCCGATCAGCCGAGCTGGTGCTGGCCGAGATGCCCGAGGACCTGAAGGCCGAGATCGACACGAAGCTGCCGCCCCGGTGGAGCCGCAACAACCCGATCGACCTCGCGGGCGGCGAGACGCGCGACACCATCCCCGAAGTGCTCGAAATGGTCGCCCGCCATCCGAACATCGACGCGATCGTGTACCTCGGACTCGGCATCCAGTCGAACCAGGCCCAGCTGATGAAGGACGGTCCGTACTTCCCGGGCGACGGGCTCGAGCGCATCGTCGCGTACCACGAGCGTCAGGACGAGCGCTTCGCCCGCGCCGCGGCCGAGATCTCGGATGCAACCGGCAAGCCGATCCTCACTGCTACCGAGCTCGCCATCGCCGCGCCCGACAACCCGGGTCCGCGCACCGTCCGCGAGACCGGGCGCCTCTGTTACGCCGCGTCGAACCGCGCCGTCACCGCCCTCGGCCACCTGCGTCGCTACGCGCGATGGCGCGAGCATCGCGGCCTTTCGTGAACGACCGGCGTGAGCGCCGCGTGCACACGCGGCTCCGGATCCTCGCGGG